>CANOGI010000254.1 GCA_947565475.1 uncultured Eubacteriaceae bacterium | reverse complement strand
TTTTTATATAAATACTCATAATCAAATACCTCCATTGTTTAGCTTGCCACGCAAAATCTCTAAAATAGACTGTATTCCAATAATAAATGAAGGATCAACTTTATGGGCGTTCGCGTTTAAGTTTACAATAACTTTCATTCCCTCATAAACATCAAGCCAATCGTCAGAATTTAAATTAATAATCATTTTCTTATCGCCGTTAAATATTTTTTCATTAACAATATCAACAAACTTTTTAAGATTTTCAAGTTTAGGTGATATTTCAAAAGTATATTTTAAATTTTGCTCGCTGCTTTCAGCGACAAAATAATCAATATATTTTGAATTTTCTTTCAATTTAAGGTCATAATCAGGGCCTATCTCAAAATTCTCGTTTTCATATCGGACAAAAACTTTTTCCCCATTATACATTTTTTCCGTATTGTCGAATTCAATATTATCAATATCAATACGGCTTAATTTCAACAATCCTTTTGACGCCTCCGTTTTAAGGTTGTTTTCATTAAGAGGCTCGATATGAATATTTATTCCCAGTTCATCAGACAATACCTTTCGCATATTTGTAATATATCTTTCGCCAATCCAATTATACATTTTTGAGCCGTTTCCGGCGAAATATAAATTAATATCTCTTGAACCACTCACACTATCCTTAACAAGCTCAAGTGATTTGACGGAATAATACATTATACCAAAAAAACCAAGAACAAGCTCTTGTTTAAACGGAATGAGCTCATCGTTATCCCTGCCATCAACAAAAGATTTTATTTTATCACCAAATTTAAATATAGCAGGTTCAATATCCGTCCTAAACCTTCTCATAATTTTATCTCTGCCGTCAGAGTTTCCGTTTATAGCTTTAATAGCCTCGTCTATAGCCCTTCCGTACGTCGCCCTGTTAAGCTCGCTTATACTTTCTTGCAAAACCGTATGATTTTCCTCATCAGTATTTCTCATAATAAGCTCACAGATAGAGGCAAGGAATATAAGCCTTGACGCTATATTAACAGATACCTGTATAAGATTTTTCGGAGTATTCCCCTCCACAACTTTCCAAAATGAAATATCCGTAGAGCCTCCTCCAATATCTATACAGCCATAGAGCATACACCTTGATGATAGCGCCTGCTCCTGAAAAAACTTGGCGGAAACAATACTTTCCGAGCAATACTGTCTACCGTTTGAGTTAAATATAAAAGAGTTTCTATCGCAAGATTCCTGAAGTGAATCTATTATAGATTTTGTAATATTTCTAAACTCATCAAAAGATTCCTGCCTTAAAGAAGTGGGATAAGAAAACTTCCACGTAAATCTACAAGCCTGTTTTTGATAGATAAGAGCGTATACAATATTTTTTATAATTTGACTCAAATACGCTTTTAACGCTCGTTTGTTATCCGCTGTAGTTCCCCATTTCATTTCAGTCTCAATGCAATCATTAGCGCTTAACTCAATCTCATAATCAAAAATAACGTTGCCTATGGAAAACAAGTTTTTAGCGTCGGCTGTTTTTTTACTTGAGTTATTCTGATAAATACTCGGATACGCCTTTTGGTTATAATATCTATAAGGTAAAAAATACGCTATATTATCGTCTATATAATTGGGATTATTGTAAATAACCCTTACGCCATTGTCGTCCATTTTTCCCGCACAATCAACCGGCTCAAGAATTCCGCCTCTTTTTTCTCGAAATTCATAAAGTTTGCCAAATTCAATAAATTCTGAATTTTCCCCAAAATTATCTGTTGTATAAAAAGCGACGGTCGAGGTTGTGCCGAAATCTATAGCTATATTATAGACAACTTCTGAGTTTGGATTTACAACAATATCATTAGGTTTTGGCAGTATAAACGCTCCAAGTTCCACCCCATTTGTCCCATCAAGAGATACTAATTTAAATATAAAATTAGTTGGCACGTCCTCGAATCTATAAACCAATCTTTCTCTTTTATCCTTTCCATACGCTAAATCTAAATCAAAATTATTGTCAGCCGCTATATCATCAATCATAATTTCAGCTATATATTTAAAGTCTGTCCCTTGATTTAACGGCATAGCCTCATAAGCATAATACTCATTCCATAAGTTAGAGCCCAAAATATTATTCTGAGCTTTAATTTTCTGATACGGCCAAATAAAAACCGAGGGTATATCAACGTCAAAAATGTCAACTATATTCTCACCAGAATACTCATGTTTAATATGTAACTGTTTATACGTTCCTTTTCCATTTGCCTCTTTATAAATAGGGAACACTATATGTAGCCTATAAGTCCCCTCGCCGATTTTCTCAAGTTTGACTTTTATTTTGTCTTTATTTTCATCTGAGAAATTACCGCTGAGAATCTCATCAATTCTCGCATCATAATTAATGTTATAGGGTTTAATACACTCAAAAACCTCACCTTTTATAGGCCATATAACATATTTCTCACACCCATTGTCCTCAAAAGATTCGGTAAACTCAGAAACTTTTGTTCCGGTAAAACAATTAATTAAACATAAGTCATCAAGGAAAATATCAGACTCGCTAAAAAATCCTGTATTAACATCCATTTTTATATTATTTCTGCTTAAAAACTCTTTAAGCTCCGTCGATAACTCCTCAACAACATACAAAGGCTTGTCGTTTCTTCCCGTATAAACCTGAATTAAAGGTTTAACAGCGTCAACGTTTATATTAGGATAAATATACTCAAAAACCTCACTTATTTTTGAGACATTTCCATCAAAGTTAAATAAAAAATCAATAAATCTGTTTTCATCAAGACTTCGCGCTTTCAAGAGCTCTTCTTCTCCTGCCTCGGAAATAGCTTTGTCAAGATCCTCTATAAAATCATTAATAAAACCGCAGGTTAAAGTTATTAAGTTATTCTCTTCTAAAATATTTGTCCTCAAAATTTTTTCTATACACTCAAGCCACTTTTTCATATATAAATATTGAATACTGTTCTTTGTTATAAATGGAATAGGGTTTATAAAATCAATCCTTTTATTAACGACACCCATAATTTCCTTTTCACAAAGCATTTCTACAATATTTGAGTTATCATAAGAATACATAGGACACACAAGACCTGAATTTGACAAAACCCCAATATTCTGTGTCTCACCACCCAAGTTTCCGCACTTTATAAATACAAACTCGTCCCAGCAGGAACCATCGGCAAATAATTGACTGTTCGGCTTTAAATAGAGTAGATTTCTATAAAACT
>CANOGI010000253.1 GCA_947565475.1 uncultured Eubacteriaceae bacterium | reverse complement strand
TCCCTACAGAGTTGTTAGACTTTGCGGCGGAGACTTGGGATTTAGCTCGGCTATGACTTACGATATTGAGGTTTGGATGCCAAGTTACGGAAGATATGTTGAAATCTCAAGCTGCTCAAACTTTGAGGATTATCAAGCGAGACGCGCTAATATTAAATTCAAGGATAACATAAAAGATAAAGCGAAATTTGTTCATACATTAAACGGAAGCGGCCTCGCCGTTGGAAGAACAACGGCGGCGATTTTGGAAAACTTCCAAAAGGCGGACGGAAGCGTTAAAATTCCAGAAGCTTTGGTTCCTTATATGAACGGAGTTGACGAAATAAAATAATTTTCATACTCTAACTCGCTTAAAAGGTTTTATAAATATGATTGATGAGAAAAAAACCGTGTGTTTCACGGGTCACAGAAAAATAAACAAATCAAAACTCAAAAATCTTCCAATGGAAATAGAAAAATCTATTTCCATTGGATATGACACATTTCTCTCCGGCGGGGCGATAGGCTTCGACCAGTTCGCCGCCGCTCATATTTTACGCCTTAAAAAAAAATACCCTTATATAAGGCTTATATTCGTACTTCCCTGCGATAAAATCATTATGAGCCAAAAATGGAGCTTTTCTCAAAAAAACGCTTTTCTTTTCCTTATCAATAAAGCCGACGATATAATTTATATATCACATGATTATTACGACGGCTGTATGAAACATAGAAACGAGAAACTCGTTGAACTGTCAAGCTACTGTATAGCGTATCTTGAGAAAGAGAGAAGCGGAACTGGGCAGACCGTAAGGCTTATGGAAAAAAAAGATGGAACCGTAATACTTTTATAAAATAAAAAAAGGGTGTGTGAAAAATAAATTTTTCACACACCCTTTTTTAGTTTTTTATTAAAGCTCTGATACTTTTGATTTATGATTTAAGCATATAAGGTCTCTCAAAGGTAAATACTGAGAGGTCATAATCAAGAGCGTTTTTCTCAACGTCAATTTCGGCGTTTAAAATTCCAAGTTTCGCCTGACTTACCTGATAATTTGTCGCCATTCCGGCCTGATAACTTACTACTACGCTGTTATAAGTCTCTATAGCTTTTTCCACAGCCGCTTTTTTCGCCTTATTCTGCTGTTCAAGCTGACGTATGCTGTTATAAGCGTTCCTTATATTTGTCGCCATTTCGTCCTGAGCGTCTTTTAAGGCCCTCTCGGCGGTATTCACGGCGTTTAGAAGGTCCATTCTCGCTGAGTCGGTAGCGGTCACGGAAGCGACCCTTTTGTTATACTCAGCCAGTTCCGCTTTCGCTTTTAAAGCTTTTATTGACGGGTCGTTCTGAGTTTTTAAAGTAACATAAGACTCAAGCTGAACATCGTCTAATTTGTCAAATGTAATCTCATAATCAACATAAATGTTCTCATCTGGTTTAGCCCCTATAAAATCTCTCAGACTTTGTTTCAATTTCTCAAACGCCAGTTTGGAGGATTCCAGATTCGCCTCAAGTTCTTTCTGCTCAAGTTTAGCCGTGGAAACATTTTTCTCGCTTTCCATTCCTACAGAAAGTTTAAGCTCCATATTTTCTATATTTTCTTGCCCAAGCTTTACATTTTCCTCAAGGAGTGATATATTCATCTGCGCTGTTTTTATTGATGAGAGATAATTTTTAAGAGTAGCCGCTAAACCGTCTTTTATCATTTCCTCGTTTACACCTTTAAGAGAGCGGTTCACGTCAGCCGATTTCATCGACTGCATAAGTTTAATAGTCGTGTCTATAGTCTCTGACATTCTCGCCTGAACTGTCATTGAGTCGCTTATCTCTCCCTCCGCCGCGCTGTTCTCAAGCATTGTGTAGGACTCGTAAGCGTCGTCCATTACTTTTATGTTATTTCCAAGCTCGCTTCTCGCCTCTACAAGATAAGAAATAGTGTCATCAAGATTTTTAAGGTCCGAATTTTTATTTATCGCCGACTGTAAAGCCTCGTCATATGTATAAACCGTCGTATTCTCGCCGCTTTCCCCTGTTACGTCTAAGTCTAAAACCGTGTAATCACTTGTTTTATCAGGATTTACGACAGTTATTGTTCTCCTCTCGCCGTCCCAGGTAACCTCAGCGTCAAATATCTCGCTTATAAAACGCAGCGGAACCATAACACGTGAGTCTACTATCTCGGCCGACACAGGTGCGTCAGTTTCTTTTCCGTCTATGGATACCTTGCCGCTGTCAACAGAAAGAACAACTTTTTTTCCATTCTTTTTTATTGTTACCGTTCTGGCTTTTGAGTCCCAAAATACGTCGTCCGCCCCTAAAATATCGGATATCTCACGTAAACCTATTAAATTCGCCCCGTTCCTGTTTATAATCCCGTTTCTTATAGGCTGGAGAAGACCGTTAGCATTAATTGTTATATCAGAAATCGCCCCAAAAGCAGAGGCAGATGACACAAAAACCATTAAAGTCGCCAAAAAAGCGCTTACTTTTCTTTTCATAACAAAATTCCTTTCATAAATAAAATACTCAGACATTTTAATCTCTGCCGTCCTTCTTATATTTAAACAGACTTTTAAGGAACTTTAAAACCGGCCCGATTAAACGGAAAATGATGTTTAATCTTGCCGTAATACCCAAAAATCGTATTCAAGTAAAATTTATAAATCACAACGGCAAAAAATATTTATACGCCTCTTGTTTCCCTCACATCTAAGGAAACACCGCATAATTCAAAGTAAAAATAATTTTAGCGAGAGTGTACGAAAAAATTGAGCGTAAGTGTGGGATTTTTAATCCCACTTAAACGAAAACGCTTTTTCGTTAGGAGCGTATTTTTTCGTAAAATTATTTTTATTTCCTCTTTGTACGGTGTTTCCCTAAAATAAAGACGTAATATATACTATATACGAAAAAAATTTAACGAAGTTTACTCTCAGAAATAAAATTTAAAAAAGCTTTGCTCAAAGGCCGTTCATATTTTTATCTCACAAAAACGCTCTACACCTACAGCGGATAACCCCGCCTTTGTACTCAATTAGAGTTTTCGATAAATACAAAAGGAAAATACTTCCTCGTCAAGACTACTCGAATTTTTGTATAAAAAAATTCTCGTAACCAACAGCAAAAATATTCGCCTTTGTATTTAGAGTAAACTTGCGCTCCTCCTGAATATAGTCAAATCACTTGAAAACCCAAACAAGTTCGGCGGCTAAAAATCCTTTTTACTGTGTCATCGTCAGTCGGCGTAGG
>CANOGI010000252.1 GCA_947565475.1 uncultured Eubacteriaceae bacterium | reverse complement strand
TTATCAATGGTCATTCTCAGCGAAAAAATGATTAAAGAAAAAGTTTTAAAAAACAATATTCAATCTTTGTACTTTGATTTTAAGGATTATCTCCTTAATATAAAAAGAGGACAAACACCATTTACTCCCGCCGTCGGCGTTTGCTTTGAGCTTAACGATATGCTCAGATACATCGACAAACAGGGGGTTGACGAAAGAATAAAAGAGGTTAAAAACAGGGCGGATTATTTCAGAGATAAAATAAAAGGACTCCCTATACATTTGCCGGTTTTTCCACTGTCAAACTCTATCAGCCCAATAAGATTTGAGAAAGATATAGCTATGGATTTTTTCATTTACTTAAAAGACAAAAAGGATATAATGGTCAATCCTGTCGGAGGGGAACTCGGAAAAAGCAGTATACGAATAGCGCATATAGGAGATTTAGACTTCAAGGACTATGACTTTTTATTAGAGGAAATAAAAAGCTTTTTTAATATATAGGAGAGATAGCATGGATAAATCGCGAGATAAGGAATTGCTGAATTTTTTGCGAGAAAGCAATTCTCATGCCAATGGGGTATTTATGAAACCAACAGATTTGGTTTTTGAGGAAAGCGTAAAAATGAATTGTTACTATTGCGGAAAATACAATAATAACTGGCGTTGTCCTCCTCATCCGTCAAATATAGATTTTGAGAAAATGATGACAGAATACGATAAAGGAATGTTCGTTATGCTTTCTTACGAAATCACCCGTAAAAGTGAGTTTGAGACTATAAGAAACGAATCGGGCATAATTTTGCACAGACTCTTGCTTTCACTTGAAAAATGGCTGTACAATCATAATTGTCCGACAGCCATATCATTTATAGGGGGTTCTTGCAAACTTTGCAGAGGCGGTTGCGGAAAATTAAAATGCAATAATCCGTATATGTCAAGAAGCCCCTTGGAATCAATAGGCGTTCAAGTGATTAAAAGCGTCAAAAAATACGGAATTGAGATAAAATTTCCGCCGGAAAACAATATGAAAAGACTTGGTTTGCTGTTATGGCAGGAATAGGAGGGATTATATTATGAGATATATCTTTTTGGTAGCGGGTAAAGGAACAAGATTACAGCCACTTACTTTTAAACATCCAAAATCTATGTTTAAGTTAGATAAAGACACAACTTTAATTCAAAGAATGGTAGACTTAATCAAAGAATTGGATAAAGAAGCGGATATTATTGTTGTTACAGGGCATATGCATAAAAGCATTGAGGAAAAATTATCAGACGTTAAATTTATCTATAATCCATTTTATGAGGTCACAAACTCTATCGCCTCTTTATGGTTCGCAAAAGATTATCTCGTCGATGAAAACGTAGTTTTAATCGACGGTGATATTGTAATGCCCAAAGACCTTATGCGGGATATAGTCTGCAAACCGGTCGATAAACCGGAAGTCTTGGTAGACAGCTCAATAAAAACTGACGGCGACTATAACGTGGAGGTATCTGGGGAATGTGTTCTTGTCATGAGTAAAGACCTTCAGGAGTATTACGGGGAATACGCCGGAATAACAAAACTTGACAAAAAAAGCAGCGAACTTATGAGAGATGAGCTTGAGAAAATGGTGGACGAGGGTTATTATAACCAATGGTATGAGGACGTTTTGGTTCAACTTATATTTGAAAACGATTTTAAATTGTATTATAAAGACATATGCAATTATGACTGGACAGAGGTAGACTGCGCGAGCGATTTGCTTCACGCCAAAAACATTCATTTAAAAGATAAAAAAGAACAAGATTTATAAAATTTGTTTATTACATCAATATAATAATTGGAATTACTGTAAAATTAGGAGGCATTATTTCTTAATATTATGAAAAACAAAAAAAGAAAACATAAAAATAAACAAACATACAGTAAAAAAGTGTATGAGAAAAAAAACAACACTCAATCAATGGGATTAAATGAGAAAAAAGATTTTAAAAATGTGCTGAAAAATTCTTTGGCAAGCATTATTATGTCGTTTGCCGCGTGTTTTATGATTTTTTTATATGCTCCGATAGAAATATTTTTTACAAACGTAGAAGAATTTAATTTCGCGTTCTCAGATATTATATCTACGATGCTACCCGTCTTTTTCGGTGCTTTCATTTTATTTTCGGGAATATTTATAATTTTACGCCGTATAAATATTAAAGTTTATAACATAGTACTTATAATTTATTTTATTATTTTTGTGTCCACTTATATACAAGGCACGTATATGTCGGGAAACCTTCCTCCTTTAGACGGTCGTACAATCAACTGGGCAGAATACAGTGACCAAAGAATACATAGTATTGTTTTATTGGTCGCTGTATCCGCCATAATGATATTGATAGTTAAATTCAAACAATGGGACATTATGTATAAAATGGTTAAATTTCTAAGTCTGATTATGACAGCGCAGTTTATCCTTGTGTTGATACACGTGGGAACCGTGAGTAATGGCTTTTCAACAGAAAGAGATTTGGAAATAACATCGGATAATTTTCTTGATGTATCGGAAGATAAGAATTTTTTTATCTTGCTGTTAGACGCTGTTGACTCAGACTCTCTATCAATCCTTATGGACAAACATCCGGAATATAAGGAGGCTTTTTCTGATTTTACTTATTATCGTAATATGAGCTGCGCCTATCCTTTCACAAAACTCTCACTTCCCTTTATTTTCTCGGGAAAATGGTACGAGAATGAAAGAAATTTCGAGGAATATGATACTGAATCATACAAAGAGTCGCCATTTTTCTCTTTACTCCAAGATAATTCTTATGATATGACTCTTTACGAGATAGACGCTCCTTTAGATGACGACGACATAGCCAAATTTAAAAATATTAAAGCAAAAGATTATGAAATCACCTCTAAATATGAAATGACGCTGGCGCAAATGAAACTCATAGGATTTAAATACGCTCCTTTCGACATTAAACAATTTTGCACCGTTACAAACAGTGATTTTCAAGATTTAAAGAAAACATTGGACGGAACAGAGCTTTTTACCAACAATAACGCTGCATTCTATAATAAATTAAAAGAAGAAGATTTAAATATTATAGATGGAAATCTCTTTAAATATGTTCACATTGAGGGAGCGCATGTGCCATATAGATATAATGAGAATGTCGATGTTATTGACAACGCCTCTTATGAGACAAATTTAGAGGCGAGTATGACAATAACTATGGAATATTTGAAAAAGCTTAAAGAAAGCGGAGCATATGACAATTCCGTTATTATAATTATGTCTGAC
>CANOGI010000251.1 GCA_947565475.1 uncultured Eubacteriaceae bacterium | reverse complement strand
TTACAAAATACTATAAAATTTATAAATAGTATTAAAAAATGATAGAAAGGGGGAATATTAATTCCCTCTTTTTTTAAAAGGAAATGAGATATTATGACTTTAAGAGAATTTTTTGAGAAAAATAATAAAGTTGCAATTGGATTTTCAGGAGGAGTTGACTCATCGTATCTTTTGTACGTTGCTAAAAAATATAATGCGGATGTAAAGGCGTATTATGTTCAAACTCAGTTTCAGCCTGAGTTTGAATTTAATGATGCGATAAAATTTGCTAAAAAAATAGGTATTGATTTAGAGATAATAGTATTAGATATATTAAAATGTGAGGCTATAAAAAGCAATTCAGACAAAAGATGTTATTATTGTAAAAAGAAAATTTTTACTTGTATAAAAAAAAGAGCTATGGAAGAAGGGTATACAACGATTATTGATGGAACAAACGCTTCTGACGATATAAGCGCTCGACCAGGATTTAAGGCTTTATACGAACTTGAAATAAAATCTCCTTTAAGGGAATGCGGACTCACAAAACAGGATATACGTAAATTTTCAAAAAAAGAGGGATTGTTTACCTGGGATAAAGCTGCTTATTCTTGCCTCGCTACACGTATTTATACTGGAAATGATATAACAGATGATAAGCTTAGAAAAATAGAGAAGTCCGAGAAAATTTTATTTGATTTGGGTTTCTCTGATTTTAGGGTAAGGATGTACTATGATATTGTTAAACTGCAGTTCAGGGAAAATGAGTTTGAGTTGTTTTTTAGTTTGAGAGATAAGATTTTATATGAGTTAAGCCCTTTTTTTGATGATATACTTTTTGATTTGAGAGGAAGGTAGATATGAATAGATTTGAGATGAAAAAGCTTTTACAAAATGTCGCATCTGGTAAAATTAGTCCAGAAGAGGCGGAACTTAAATGAAAAATTGAGCCTTTTGAGGAGCTTGGATTTGCTAAACCTGATTATCATAGAGGAATCAGGCAGGGGATTCCGGAAGTTATATATGGGGGTGGGAAAACTCCAGAACAAATTGTAAAAATTTCAAAGGCGTTGTTAGAAAAAGGGCAAAAAACTGTTTTGATAACAAGATTGTCGAAAGAGGCTTATAATTATGCTGGTAATCATATAAAACTTAAATATTATAAGGAAAGTGGAATAGGAATTATTGGGGAAATACCTGAACCAGATACTAAAGGCAGAATACTTATTGTAACAGGTAGAACAAGTGATATGCCTGTAGCTGAAGAGGCATCTCTTACATGTGAGGTATTAGGAAATAAAGTTAAAAGAATTTATGACGCAGGAGTAGCGGGAATACATAGACTGCTTGCTTATTCAGAGGATATTATGAAAGCCAAAATTATTATAGCTATTGCTGGTATGGAAGGGGCTTTGGCGAGTGTTGTCGGCGGTTTAGCGGATTGTCCTGTTATCGCTGTGCCGATAAGTGTTGGTTATGGCGCTTCTTTTGGCGGATTGTCCGCTCTTTTGTCAATGCTTAATTCCTGCGCGAGTGGAGTAAGCGTTGTTAATATTGATAATGGTTTTGGCGCTGGTTATTTGGCGAGTATGATTAATCATATAGGAGGGAATTAAAATAATATGAGAACGATTTATGTGGAATGCAATATGGGTGCGTCGGGAGATATGCTCATGTCAGCTTTTTTGGAGCTTCACCAAAATCCCGATAAATTTATAGAAAAACTTAATTCTATTGGTATTCCTAAAATACGATTTGAAAGGGAAGCGAAAAAAAAGTGTGGGATAATGGGGACACATATAAATGTTACAGTAGACGGAATAGAGGAAACAGAACGCATTCATGAGCATAATAGTAATAGTGAGCATCATCATAGCGATTTAAAACATATTGAGCATATTATTGAACATTTAAATTTATCTGAAAAGGTAAAAAATAATGTTATTTCAGTTTATAAAATTATAGCGGAAGCGGAAAGTTATGTACATGGTTGTTCGATTGAAAATATTCATTTTCACGAGGTTGGTACAATGGATGCTATCGCTGATATTGTAGGAGTGTGCGCGCTTATAGATGAGTTAAATGTGGAAAAAATTATCGCCTCTTCTGTAAATACCGGAAGAGGGCAAGTTAAGTGCGCTCATGGTATACTTCCAGTACCAGCTCCGGCTACGGCTTATATACTAAAAGGTATTCCAATATACTCAAATAATATTGAAAGTGAGTTATGCACGCCTACAGGAGCGGCTCTTCTGAAATATTTTGTTTCAGAGTTTGGTGAAATGCCGACTATGAGAGTTTTGAAAACAGGTTATGGTTTTGGAACGAAGGATTTTGAGGAGGCTAATTGTGTTAGAGTATTTTTGGGAGAAATACAGAATAATAGAGAGAAAGTTACAGAGCTTATATGTAATCTTGATGATATGACAGGGGAGGGAATAGGTTTTGCGATAGACAGGCTTTTTGACGCTGGAGCTTTAGAGGTATTTACATCTTCAATAATGATGAAGAAAAACAGACCCGCTGTTATGCTTACTTGTATTTGCGAGGAAACTAAAAGAGAGGAAATGATTAGACTTATATTTAAACATACTTCTACAATAGGAATAAGAGAAAATGTTTTAAACAGATATGTTTTAGACAGAATTGAGAAAATAGTTCATACAGAATATGGTGATGTAAGAGTAAAGGAATCTAAAGGATATGGAATTGTGAAAGCTAAAGCTGAATATGATGATTTAGAAAAAATAGCAATAGAAAACAATATAACTATATCCGATATACAATTAAAGAATTCATTATTATAATTATTGATATATTTAGTTTATAATGATATATTTAAGTAAAGAAAAGTTTATAGTCAAAACACTTGAAAAATGAACAAGTTTGACGGCTAAAAATTATTTTTGTCGCGTTGGCGTTAGTTGGCATAGGATTTAGGTTATGCTCTTTTTACGTTGCCTTAAAAAAATAACTTTTATCTAACCTCATTTTACTTATCTTTAAGTGGTTTGACCATAAAAAAATATTTTACACAAAAGAGGTTGTAAAATTTAAAAAAAGTTATTTGGAAAATTTTTAGAGCATATCTAGGAACTAAAATACCCACAGAAAATTATGAAAGATAAAAAACTAAAGTGTTTTCATAATTTTGTGGGTATTTTTTATATAATTACAATAATTTATGATGGTTTTTAAATATATTATAATATATTCTTTATGTTTTGTCGTTAATAATTCTTTTTAAGTTTAGGTTTTTTACTTAAAAAAATATCGAATTTCAACCAAAAAACATCT
>CANOGI010000250.1 GCA_947565475.1 uncultured Eubacteriaceae bacterium | reverse complement strand
AAATGTTAAAAATAAGAAAGGGAAAATTATTTCTGTTGAGAAAAATGTTAAAAAAGCATATTCACCGTTATTATATGACTTGACGGAATTACAGAGAGACGCTAATAAAAGGTTTGGATTCTCCGCTAAGGAAACTTTGTCGATTATGCAGACTCTTTATGAGAGACATAAGGTCTTAACTTATCCCCGTACTGATTCAAGGTATTTAACAGAAGATATTGTCGAGACAATTCCCGAAAGACTTTCAGCGCTTCCTAAAGAATATTTTAAATTTAAAAGTGTTCTTTTAAAAACAAAGATTAAGGGTAACTCGAATTTTGTTAATAATAAAAAGGTTTCAGACCATCACGCTATTATTCCAACGGAACAGCCTGTTTATTATGATGAGTTCACAGACAGGGAGAAGAAAATTTATGATATGGTTGTAAAACGATTTCTCCGAGTTTTATATCCGCCATTTGAGTATGAGCAAATTAGTGTTAAATGTGATATAGGGGGAGAATTGTTTTTCGCTAAAGGAAGGAAAGTTCTAAAAAAGGGGTATAAAGAAGTCGGCGATTATGAGGATAACGAGGACGAGGATGACAAAATACAGAATTTGCCTGATTTTATCAAAGGACAGGAAGTTTTAGCCGATAGGGTAAATCTTACTTGTGGAAGCACAAAACCTCCCGCGAGATTTACGGAAGCGACTTTACTTTCAGCTATGGAAAATCCCGCTAAATATATGGAAAACAATGATAAGATTTTAAGCAAAACTCTTGGGGAAACAGGCGGGCTTGGTACTGTCGCCACAAGAGCGGATATTATTGAGAAACTTTTCAGCTCTTATTTAATCGAGAAAAGGGGCAATGATATTTTTATTACATCAAAAGGAAAACAGCTTCTGGGACTTGTGCCGAAAGAGTTAAAATCCCCTGAAATGACAGCTTTATGGGAGCTTAAACTTGGTAAAATATCGAAAGGCGGTCTTGATAAAAATTCTTTTATGGAAGAAATAAGGGAATATACAAAACGTATTATTGGTGAGATAAAGTCAAGCGACGCTGTTTTTAAGCATGATAATATGTCTACGACAAAATGTCCGGAGTGCGGGAAACTTATGCTTGAGGTTAAAGGCAAAAAGGGGAAAATGCTTGTGTGCCAGGATAGAGAGTGCGGTTACAAAAAATCTGTTTCCGTTATTACAAACGCGAGGTGTCCCGAATGCCACAAAAAACTTGAGCTTGTGGGAGAGGGCGACGGTAAAAGGTTTGTTTGCGCCTGCGGTTACAGAGAAAGATATTCCGTTTTTCAGGAGAGAAAAAAAGCGGAGGGAAATAAAATGGACAAAAGAAATGTTCAGAAGTTTTTGAAAAATCTTAATAAGGATACGGAAATTAATAATCCTATGAAAGATATTTTAAATCAGCTGAAAGAAACATTGAAATAGTTTATTTAAGTATGTATAGACAATAAACTTGTTTTTTAGTTTATTGTCTATAATGTTGGAGGTATAGATGATTTACAGAAAAGAAGCGATAGATTATTGTCTGACATTTGAGAATGTGTATGAGGATTATCCTTTTAATGATAAAAACTGGGCTGTTATCCGCCACTGTGATAATAAAAAGATTTTCGCGTTTATATTTGAGAAAGACGGGTATATTTGGATAAATGTAAAATGTAAAGATGATTGGATTGATTTTTGGCGAGAAACATTTAATTCTGTTATACCGGCTTATCATATGAATAAAAAACATTGGAACTCTATTATTTTAGATGGAACCGTACCAAAAGACGAAATTTGCCGAATGATTGGGGAAAGTTACGATTTAACAATAACAAAGAAAAGGCGTTAGGATCAAAAAATTAATAATGGCAAGCGCTTGGTGTTATAGTAAATCAATTTGAAAGGTAGTAAAAAAATTAATTTTACTTTGAAATTTTTTTGATTGTTTCACAATCCTCTTTATGTTCTCAATAAAATTTTATCTTCTTGTGTCTATAAAATATTTTTTTACTATTATTAAAGTTGATTAACTATAAATTATTAAAATGTATAGCGACAGTCAATAAACTTAAAAAAGCGAAGGCTGAGGATTAAAATTATTTTTATAGGCCGATATAAGAGTTTGTTTAAAAACCTTTAAAACATCGCAAAAATGAACGGAAATAATATCATTACGTGTCAAATGAGATTATCTTAGTTCATTTTTAGGGTGTATTTTATTTTTATACAGATTTTAGAAAGTTTTTAATAATGGTGAAATATATATAACGACTGAATGTATGAGCAAGTTTGTTTTATGCTTGACAACATTAGTGGTTTACGTTATAATGTAATAAATTTTTACGATGTAACCAAAAAGGTTTTTAAACATTAGGGGTTGTTTATTTTTTAGGTTGCTGATTATGTTATCGGCGTTTTACAATAATTTTATATTTAAAATTGCCACCGGGCAATAAATGCCAAAAGCATTTGTAAGCATATCGTTAGGTCTTTGAAGATATGATACAAATGCTTTTTTTAGGAGGTTGTTATTATGAATATTTTATTTGTGATTAAAAATCTTTCTAATTTTGAAAGGTTTTTATGGATTTTTTCCCTCGTTTCCGTAACCTGCGCTTTTATTCTATCGAAAAGTTTTGATTTTATGATTTTATCGGCTTCATTAATTGGTGTGACCGCTCTTATTTTTATAGCTAAAGGAAATGTCTGGGGGCAGATATTAACCCTTGTTTTTAGTGTTTTATACGCTATTATTTCTTATAGGTTTGATTATTTCGGTGAAATGATTACATATTTGGGAATGACGGCTCCGGTGGCTTTTATGTCAATTTTGACATGGCTTAAAAATCCATATAGCGTATATGAGGTTAAAGTGAATAGTTTAAGTAAATTTATGTACTTTATTTTGTTTAGTGTGACCGCAGTTGTTACTTTTATTTTTTATTTCATACTTAAATTTTTTGGCACGGCTAATTTGAGTTTTAGTACACTGTCGGTAGCCACAAGTTTTATGGCCTCAACTCTTATGATGTTTAGAAGTCCTTATTATGCCGCCGCTTACGCCTTAAATGATTTAGTGCTTATCATTCTTTGGTGTATGGCTTCTTTTTCGGATATTTCATATGTGCCTATGACCGTTTGTTTTTTTATTTTTCTTGCCAATGATTTATATGGTTTTAAAAGCTGGAAAGATATGAGAAAAAGACAACAAGACTGATTATTATAGTCAAATCACTTGAAAAAGAGTAAAAGAAGGCGAGATAAAAATTATTTTCGCGAGGCAGAGGCTGGTCGTAAAGCTTCGCTTTACCGCTCGCCCACGCGTCCTGGGAAGGAG
>CANOGI010000249.1 GCA_947565475.1 uncultured Eubacteriaceae bacterium | reverse complement strand
TACTTTTAGTAAAATTAGTGATTCTCAGATAAAATCAAATAAAATATATATATCCGGGCCAAGAGGCGCTACAATTCCTTACGGCTGGCAATACGCCCCAAAGAAAGACTCAAAAATTAAACTCGTAGAAACAAAGAGCTATCCTTTATATTATTACGGTATAGAGAATGACAAAATTCCGCCCGCGGGCGGCACGAGCGCGGAGCAGTATCTTTTTACGGCGGCGGAAGCGGGAGAGGAAGAAATTGTCTTTGTGTATTCGGGGTTTGACGATGTTCCGTTATCTTTAAAATTTATTGTATTCAAATGTAAAATTGATAAGGATTTAAACGCTGAGATTGTTTCAATAGAAGAAAGGGACCCTGTATTCGGAGACGCTAACGGCGACGGGGCGCTTACCTCTGTGGACGCCGCTCTTGTATTTAAAAAAGCTGTAAACGAGGATTTTGTTACTCCTATTGAGAAAAAGTATGGTGAAAAAATAGGAAAAGGCTTAATTAACTTTAACTTAGATAGCATTATTAATGTGAATGACGCCGTATGTATAATGGAAAAAATTCTCAACGGAAGCGAAGCAATGCCGATTGAGGAAAGGGCAAAAGAAGACGGCAAATTTGGAATTATGGGGTTTGATTATTGATATGATGAAAAAAATAGACAGACAAATGAATTTTATAATTGAGATTGACAAATTAAAAAATGTTTTCAGACAATCTTTAATATCAGACGGGTCAAGGCACGAAAACGACGCCGAGCATTCATGGCATTTATGTATGCTCGCCATAACTTTAGAGGAATACGCCGAAGATGGAACGGATATTTTAAAATGTATTAAAATGGCTCTTATTCACGATATTGCGGAGATTTACGCCGGTGATACTTATTTATATGACGAGGAGGGAAACAAGGACAAAGCTGAGCGTGAGATGAAATCAGCGGAAAAAATATACGGGCTTCTTGATGAGAGTCAAAAGAAAGAGTTTTTAAGGTTATGGCGGGAGTTTGACGAGGGAGAGACAAAAGAGGCGGTTTTCGCTAATATTTTAGACAGGGTACAGCCTATTATGCTTAATTATCTGACTAAAGGTGAAATGTGGATAAAAAACGGCATACGAAAGGAGCAGGTAATTAATAAGGCGTGGAGAGTTTTTAAGTTGGCGCATCCCGATATTTCGGAATATATGATGAGGATTATAGAAGAGAGTGTAAAAAAAGGCTATCTTCTTCCATAAGAAACAGAAAATAGAAAAATAATAGACTTTTTTTCGAGACTTTACAGCAATTCGAGTAGTCTTGACTGGTTTAGGCGTTTAAAAATCAAAATATCTAATATTAAAATAGCGTCGTAAAGAATGAGGGCGAATACAGTTTGATTTTTATTGAATTGCTGGAATACCGTAGTTTTGTAAAAAGGTTTAAAAAAAACGAGCGCCGTATTTCAGGCGCTCGTTTTTTAAACAAGTTTAAATTTTAGATAGCGCGTGTAACTTTATTCGCGCGCAGACATCTTGTGCAGATATAGATTGATTTAACGGTTCCGTTATCAATAATTTTAATCTTTTTCACATTCGCTTTCCAAGTTTTATTAGCACGTCTGCTGACCTGACTACGGTTAATACTTATTCTGTGTCCTGTTTGTCTTGCTTTATCACAGATTGCGCATTTAGCCATTTTGACGACACCTCCTTCAAAAAATATAAGAAACGCATATTTATACTATAAATATAGTTCGGCGTTTTTTTGTATAAAAATCATCGATTGTTATTATAACAGATTTTATATGTAAACGCAAGGAGAAATTTAAAAAAATAACGTCTGTTTTTATTGACTATAGAGAGTAACTTATTATTTATGTTGCAAATTGTCATTAAAGTATGATAAAATGCAAAAAGGTATACTTAAAAACTTAATTTTGCTGTAGGTTAAAAAGTCAGGGGAGGTATGAAGGGGAGATTGCCACCGATTGTCATTGCTCAGATTATTAAGCGAGTTATGGAAACACCGCGCAAAGAGGAAATAAAAATAATTTTACAAAAAAATACGCTCCTAACGAAAAAGCGTTTTCGTTTAAGTGGGACTAAAAATCCCACACTTCCGCTAAATTTTTTCGCACGCTGCCGCTAAAATTATTTTTATTTTGAAGTATGCGGTATTTCCTTAGTTTAAGGAGGAATATAGTATGGAATTAATTAAAGAAAATAAAAAGATTTTTTCAGTATTGTTTATTGTGCTTGTCGCTGTATTGTCTCATTTTAGGTATATAATTGGCGATGTGGAATTTTATTCCAATGTAAATAACGACAGTTTTTCTCAGCTGATTAGAATGACTCCTTTTTTGGAGGAAAATATTCTGGACAGGCAATGGTCTTGGTCATATGGTTTAGGGGGAGACATTTTTTCAGAGTTCTCATATTATTATACAACATCGCCTTTTTTTTATTTACAGCTTTTTTTAAAAAAAATTTTGAGTTTTGAGATTCAGGATTATGACACGATAATGACATTTAAAATTATTACAAATATAGTACGACAGTCTTTGGCGATGATTTTTATGTATGTTCTGCTAATTTACGAAAAAAATAAAAAGAATTATTCAGCGTTGTTAGGAGCCATTTGCTACGGAACGTCGATGTTTTTTTTCTCTTTTTCTTCAAGATTTGATTTTATGAACGACTGTTATGTATGGATTCCTTTAACTTTTTTGGCGTTTAGATATTATGAGCGTGAGAAAAAGATTTTGCCGTTTTTGGCGGCGATTGCGCTTACTATAGGAAACAGCTTTTATTTTGGATTTATTAATTGTGTATTTTATGGGGTATATTTTTTGTGGTTTTCTTATTCAGAGGGGATATCAGGAAAAGAGTATTTTTTTAAGATTATGAAAATAATTTTTCTTTGTATTATCGGGCTGGGTATATCAAGTGTATTTTTTTTGCCTTCCGTGAGGGCTCTTTTAATGTCTGACAGAAATATAGCTACAGGCAATTTGTCTATTATTCCTGATATAAATATATTGCGTAATTTTTATGGTTATTTCTTCTCTCTGGACGGGCTTCTGACTATACCATTTTTTGTCACGTTTTCAATATATTTTTTAAAAGGCGTTGATAAAAATTCTTTATTTTTTAGAAAGATGGTTTTTATGGTGTTTTGGCTGTTTATGGTGATAATTCCGATTGTAGGGTCTATAATGAATGGATTTTCCTATAATTCAGATAGGTGGTATTATGTGGTTATATTCGCGGCGGCGTATTTTATTCCGGATTTAATAGAGGAAATTAATAAGAGAAAGAAATTGACAGTTACAAAAATTGGATTTATATATATTATGTATATTGCGA
>CANOGI010000248.1 GCA_947565475.1 uncultured Eubacteriaceae bacterium | reverse complement strand
AATTATAACAGTGAAACAAAAGGAAATGTCAATAAAAAAATTTTATTATATTATTCCCTGTTTCTTTTTTATAATTCTAAAGTACAAGGCAAAATTAAATTACCAATTTATTTTATTTTTTCTTCGCGCGTTTAGCGCCGTATTTTGAGCGTGACTGTTTTCTATCCGCTACGCCCGCCGTATCAAGGGTTCCTCTGATAATGTGGTAACGAACACCAGGAACGTCTTTAACCCTTCCGCCTCTTATAAGAACAACGCTGTGCTCCTGAAGATTGTGACCCTCTCCTGGGATATACGCCGTAACCTCTATACCGTTTGAGAGACGAACTCTGGCGATTTTTCTAAGAGCCGAGTTAGGCTTTTTAGGAGTCGCTGTCTTAACGGAAGTACATACGCCTCTTTTCTGAGGAGAACTCACGTCGGTCTGTTTCTTTCTTAAAGAGTTGAGACCTTTCTGTAAAGCGGGAGCGGTAGACTTCTCGAATTTAGTCTTTCTGCCCTTTCTTACTAATTGGTTAAATGTTGGCATTTAAGTCGCACCTCCTTGCGCGTTTAGATATTTTTTTCTGCCATTGCATTGGTAATCCGAACAATTTTCGTATGAAAACGAATAAAATGCTTTTCATACCGACACAGTTACAAATTATAACATCAACTCGAGTATATGTCAATAGTTTTTTAAAGTTTGTAATACAAGTATTTTAACGTGAGTTCGACAGAAATTTATAGTTAATGGAACCTTTTTCTATCGAAAAAAAGTTCCAAACCTCCAAAGATACTCTTTAAGAGTAAAAACCTTGAGGCTTAGCCTCATTCGCGCCAACTTAAAAGATTAAAACCGTGGGGCGCCGTCCCACACCTGGAAAGCCTTTTTAAAGGCTTGACCTAAACTTTATAACGCGAAGCTTTCGCTTTGCCGAATCTTGAAAAACGAAATTTTTCACAAAAGTTTTTTGTTTCTTTTTTTCAATAGGGCTACAAAGAAACGCGGGCGGCGCCTATTGAAAAAAGTTTGACAAAAACTTCTGAGCAAAACTACGTTTGTCTGCTATTTTTCATAGAACTCACATTATTTTATAAATTTTCATTTGCTTTTCATTTATGACGAACAAAAAAATAAACAAATAAGCTTAAAAAAATAACTTTTTAAGTTTGTTCACTATAATTGAATTTAACTATTGAATTTTTCACAAATTGGTATATAATAAACTATATAAATTTTTTAAAGAAACACCGCGAGCGAAATACACTAAAAATAAAATAATCTTTCAAATTCAAAATTTCCGTTTAGCGTGATTTCCAAAAAAATAACACTAACATCATTTTTTTGATAAATTACTTTTATTTTTGAATTTGGCGGTATTTCCTTAAAGATAAATTTTTAAGAAAAGAGTGATATTAATGCTTAACATTAAAATGGATTTGTCTAAAACAAAAAAAGAGAAACCAGATGAGAAAAATTTAAGTTTCGGAAAATATTATACCGATAATATGTTCATTATGGACTATACTGAGGGAAAAGGATGGCATGACCCTCGTATAGTTCCTTATCAAAATATTTCCCTTGACCCCGCGGCGATGGTATTCCACTACGCTCAGGAGTCTTTCGAGGGTTTAAAAGCTTATAAAACGGCAGATGGCTCAATTCAGCTTTTCCGCCCCGATAAAAACGCCGAGCGTATGCAGTCCACTCACAAACGTATATGTATTCCGGAAGTTCCCGTCGAGGATTTTGTGCAAGCTGTAAAAACCCTTGTTTCCGTTGAGAAAGACTGGGTTCCCTCGGAGCCGGAAACCTCTCTTTATTTAAGACCTTTTGTAATCGCCACTGAAGCTCACCTTGGAGTAAAGCCGTCATCTACATATATGTTTATGGTGATAGCGTCTCCCGTTGGAGCTTATTATGAGGAGGGAATGAACCCCGTTAAAATTTTTGTCGAGGATGAGTATGTAAGAGCTACTCCAGGCGGAACAGGCTTTATCAAATGCGGCGGGAACTATGCGGCGTCTCTGGCGTCTCAGGTTAAGGCTCACGATTTGGGATACTCTCAAGTATTATGGCTTGACGGGGTTGAGCGTAAATACGTTGAGGAAGTTGGCTCAATGAATATTTTCTTTAAAATTGACGGAAAATTTTACACCGCGCCCACATCAGGAACGGTTCTTCCCGGAGTTACTCGTATGTCCTGCATAGAATTGCTTAAAAAATGGGGATATGAGGTAAAAGAAGAACATATAGCTATAGTTGATATAATGAAAGCCGCTAAAGACGGAAAACTTGAGGAAGTTTTCGGAACAGGAACGGCGGCTGTAATCTCTCCTGTCGGCGAGCTTCGCTATGAGGATGAAATCGCCCGAATTAACGATTTTAAAACAGGAGACATTACTCAGAAACTTTACGACACTTTGACAGGTATTCAATGGGGTAAAATTAAAGACGATATGAACTGGACAGTAAAAGTTGATTAATATAATCCCTTATACGCTCGCTTAAAGCGTATATAGTAAAACACTCACTCTCACGGCCTAATATAGTCAAGCCACTTGTTCATTTTTCAAGTAGTTTGACTATAGCACCGAACAGATTTCCCACAAAAAAAATCAGCGAAAAGAAAATTTCAATTTTCCCCCCGCTGATTTTTTTTATAAAATAATTATTTTTCAATATTTTTCTTGACAGCCTTTAAAAACCCTGAAAGCCCCATTAATATATCATCATATGTTACATCAAAATTTCCCGTATACCATGGGTCGGCTATATCTCTCTCAAGCCCGCTAAAATAAAGAAGCTTAAATATTTTGCCGTCAGGGTCCCCGCCGAAAACCCTTTTCATATTAACAACATTCATACTATCCATACCGATGATGTAATCAAATTCATCATAATCGGTCTTTTTGATTTTTACAGCCGTTTTGCTTTCATCAAAAGGCACGCCTACTTCTTTTAACTTTCTCCTTGTTCCGCTGTGAATGTGATTTCCTATTTCCTCACTGCTTGTGGCGGCGGATAAAATCAAAAACTCATTCTCTAAATTTTCTTTTCTGACCATATCCTTAAAAACAAATTCCGCCATAGTAGAACGGCAGATGTTACCATGGCATACGAAAAGTATCTTAATCATATCTCTCAAACTCCTTGTATTTGCTGTATTTCCTTGATTTATCGGCTTTTCCTGTCGTTTGCAAATTCACTTTGTTCTTGGCATATCGTAGTCTAAATTGGCATATCTTTTACCTCAAAAGTAGTAAAAAAAGTAGTAAATTGAGAGGAATCATGCCATTTTACTACTCGGCATTTGCCACCCGTTCCAGCTCCTCTTTCGCATCATCGTAACCGATGTGCGTGTAGGTATT
>CANOGI010000247.1 GCA_947565475.1 uncultured Eubacteriaceae bacterium | reverse complement strand
TTTTTGTTTTATAAAAAAGCAAAATATTTTTTGTTTTTATAAATTTATTAAACTTTAACAATAAACATAGAGTTTTAAGACAGAATTTATATATTTTTTACAGGGTATTATACTTTTTATTTATGGAAAGGAGGTTTAATATAAATGGTATTTGAGAATTATAAAAAGTAAATACATTTTAGTTTTTATAAGTTTATAGCAATTTGTGAAATTTTTAGGAAAAACAATAAAATAATTACTTACTGTATATAGTTAGTTTTATTATGGTTTTACTGTTCTTTCTTTTATTGTTTTGTTATAACTTAGTATTAGAGAGTATGTAATAAATAAAATATACATGGAAAATATACATAAAGGCAGGATTTTTATGAATACAAAAGTTTTATATACAATGGAATACAATAAAATTATTGATAAATTAAAAGGTTTTGCTATATCGGAGATGGGTAAAAAGTTAGCGGAGGCACTTGTGCCTTCAAATATTATTGACGATATAATTCTTTGGCAAAAAGAAACTTCAGAGGCTGTAAGTATGATTTTAAAAAAAGGCTCTTTACCTCTTGGGGGATTGAAAAATATTTCCGCTTGCTTAAAAAGAGTTTCGGTGGGCGGAGTGTTGTCTATTCAAGAGCTTTTTTATATATGCGATTTTTTATATGTCTCAAAAAAGGCGAAGAATTACGCTAAAAATGAAAGCAAAAATGATGTTTTTGAGATTCTTGAACCTCAGTTTGAATTAATTGAAACGATTCCTGAACTTGAGAGGGATATTTCTAGATGTATTATTTCAGATACGGAGGTTTCAGACGACGCGAGTAGTGCGTTAAAAGATATACGACGCAATATTAAATCCTCCAACGACAGAATAAAAGAACAACTTAATGGAATAATTCATTCGCAGACTTATAAAAATATGTTGCAGGACCCTGTTATCACAATAAGGAATGAAAGATACTGCGTTCCCGTTAAACAGGAATATAGAAACAGTTTCAGCGGTATGGTTCATGATCAGTCGGCCACAGGCGCTACCGTTTTTATGGAGCCTATGAGTGTTGTTCAGCTTAATAACAAAATTAAAGAACTTTACTCAAAAGAAAAAATTGAGATAGAGAAAATATTAACCATACTTTCAGAAAAAGTAAATGAAAACAAAGATTACCTTTCCTCAAATCATGAGGTACTTTCTCATCTTGATTTTATTTTCGCGAAAGGTGAGCTTTCAATCAGTATGAATTGTACGGAACCTATTTTTAACACAAGGGGATATATAAATATAAAAAAGGCTAGGCATCCTTTGCTTGACCCCGAAAAGGTGGTTCCGACAAATATTTATCTTGGTGATGAATTTACGACTTTGCTTATCACGGGCCCTAATACGGGAGGAAAAACCGTTTCTATAAAAACGATAGGTTTGTTTACTTTAATGGGACAGTCAGGTCTTCATATTTCCGCTTTTGATAATTCAGAGTTATCTGTATTTGAGGAGGTTTTTGCTGATATAGGAGACGAGCAGAGCATTGAGCAAAGTCTTAGTACATTTTCTTCTCATATGAGCAATATTATTAAAATTCTTGAAAACGTTACTGATAACTCTCTTGTTCTCATAGACGAACTTGGGGCGGGAACAGACCCTACTGAGGGAGCGGCTTTAG
Source organism: uncultured Eubacteriaceae bacterium (assembly GCA_947565475.1). GTDB lineage: Bacteria > Bacillota > Clostridia > Lachnospirales > CAG-274 > MGBC114079. Next base: position 1,704 of record CANOGI010000247.1, on the reverse strand, counting down.
CTGTAGCTATAATTGAATATCTTCATAAAAGAAAGATCCGAATGGCTGTTACTACTCATTACAGTGAGTTAAAAGTGTACGCTCTCTCAACCCAAGGTGTTGAGAACGCTTCCTGTGAGTTTGACGTACACTCTCTTCGTCCAACATATCGTCTTCTTATAGGTATACCTGGAAAGAGTAACGCTTTCGCTATTTCTCAGAGATTGGGGCTTCCTGAGTTTATTATAGAGAACGCAAAAGAAGTTTTAAGTCATGAGGATGCTAGATTTGAAGATATTATTACTGATCTTGAGATAAGTAAAAAAACTCTTGTAAGCGAGCAGGAAAGGGCAGAAGAATATAGGAGAGAGGCCGAAAAACTAAAAAAAGATTTTGAAAATCAAAAGAAGAAAACAAGAGAACAGCGTGATAAAATTATAAAAAAAGCTAATGAGGATGCCAGACGGATTTTCGCGGACGCGAAAGAGGAAGCTGATAAGATAATTAAAGATATGCAGAAAATGCTTCGGCAAAAAAATAGTGGTGATATGGAGGGTAAGAGAAGAGAGCTCAAAGATAAATTATCAAAAGCCGATGAAAACTTATCAAAATTTAATAATAAGAAAAATTCACATAAAGCGCCTAAAAAGCTTTTTAAAGGTGATAAAGTTTTTATCCATACGCTTAATCAGTCTGGTATAGTAATTAATCCTCCGGACACGAAAGGTGATGTTACGATTAGAGCGGGTATTATGACAGTTAAAGTAAATATATCAAATTTATCGTTAGATAAAACGGAAGATACCCCAAAAAACACGGCGAAAAAATATTCTGTGGGGGTTAAAGCGAGAAAATCGCAGTATATTTCGCCTGAAGTTGATTTAAGAGGTCTTACTGTTGAGGAGGCTGTTGAGAAAACAGACAAATATCTTGACGACGCTTATCTCGCGGGTATTTCGCCTGTTACGGTTATACACGGAAAGGGCACGGGAGTTTTGAGAAGCGCTATACAGGAATTTTTAAGGAAAAATCCTCATGTAAAAGATTTTCGTATAGGTCAATATGGAGAGGGTGAGTCGGGTGTTACAATAGTTGAGCTTAAATAGCAGAAAATTTGTAGACTTAAAATTAAATTGATTGAAATAAAATAATTTTTTAACAATATATTTTTAATAAGTTATTGATAAAATTGAAAAAAAAATGTATAATATTAAATATGAAGAATTTTTCAGAGCTTGTTTATAGAAATTCTATTTAATAAATATAATTTTATAAAAAAATGTATTATGAGCACAAAGCGATAAAATTTTAACGAAAAGTTCTTTAATTTTTAATTACTGAAAGTGTGAGAAAAATTTTGAGTAAAATAGTTTTTTATTTTTTCAATCTATACTATAAATTTATATAAGCTCTGATAAAATGTTGGATCGTATTTTAAAACTAAAATATACGTGAAAAATTACAAAAAATAAACCGAAATTGAAATGTTTTTGTTTTATTTCTTATGATTTTTTCTATTATATAATTTAAATGTCTTGCAACAGTTTTCAGGTACGCCATAGCTATGTTAAACACAATTGAGGGAATGTATTTAGGACTAAAAAATATACTAAAAATTATAAGTCAATTAACTTGAAAAAGAAGAGAAGAGTTTTAAGATAACAAATTTATTTGTTTTTATAGCAATTTACTAGATAATTATGTTCTGAAAATACTTTTTCAAAA
>CANOGI010000246.1 GCA_947565475.1 uncultured Eubacteriaceae bacterium | reverse complement strand
TTTCAAAACTGTTTGATTTTTAAATTCTGGACTTCTTCCTTTCCAATTTTTCGAGCTAAAGTTATATTTATGAAAAAAATAATCTTAAACGCAATTCTGTCTTGAAATTATTGTCGATAGTAATTATAATAAATTGTATAGGATTATTTTTTTAGCATTTGTTTTCTCTACAGCGTACAGAGAATTTCTGTAATGTTTATCAAACATTGTACAAATAACAATTTTAATAAAAATGTTAATGATATTTTCGGTTAAAAAAATATCATTGTGTATTTTTATTTTTAGATATGCGCGGAAAAATAGAAATTAATTATGGTTTTTAAAAAGACCAGTTAAGTTTTTATATTGTGATATTTTACAGGGGAGTGGTGTTTATGGAGCAATATGAGAAATTATACGAAGAACTTATTAATAAAATGAAAAGATACCATCCGTCAAATGACTTTTCAATGGTTGAGAAAGCGTATCTTTTAGCGAGAGAGGCCCATGGTGATCAGCTTAGAAGATCCGGAGAACCTTATATTATACATCCCCTTTGCGTCGCGGTTATACTTGCTGATTTGGAGCTTGATATAGAATCAATTGTAGCGGGAATTCTTCATGATGTTGTTGAGGATACTATATATTCATGCGATGATATTACAAGACTTTTTAGCGAGGAAGTAACTTTATTGGTAGATGGTGTTACTAAACTTGAGAAAATTGAGTATTCATCTAAAGAGGAGATGCAGGCAGAAAACTACAGAAAAATGTTTCTGGCGATGGCGAAAGACATTCGTGTGCTTATTATTAAAATTTCTGACAGGCTTCACAATATGCGTACTCTTAAATATATGAGCCCTGAGAAGCAAAAGGAAAAGGCCCAAGAGACGCTTGATATTTACGCGCCTTTAGCCCACAGACTTGGTATCTCGAAAATAAAAACGGAACTTGAGGATTTATCGTTACGGTATTTAGACCCAGACGCTTATTATGACCTTGCCGATAAAATCAAAAGAAAGCAATCAGAGAGAGAGGAATATGTCGGAAAAATTGTTAAAGAACTCAAAGACAAATGTGATGAGAATAAAATTAAGTGTGAAGTCGCGGGGAGACCAAAGCATTTTTTCAGTATATATAAAAAGATGCTTAATCAAACAAAAACTCTTGACCAAATTTATGATTTATTCGCGGTAAGGGTTATTGTCGATACGGTTAAAGACTGTTATGAAGTTCTCGGGCTGGTCCATGAAATGTATAAGCCTATTCAAAGCAGGTTTAAAGATTATATCGCTATGCCAAAGGCCAATATGTATCAGTCTCTTCATAATACTCTTATTGGTCCTGAGGGTGAGCCTTTTGAAATTCAAATAAGAACATGGGAAATGCACCGTATCGCCGAATATGGTATTGCCGCTCACTGGAAGTATAAAGAGGGCAAAACAGGAACGGAAGAAAACTCGGAGGAGGCTAAACTTTCATGGCTTCGTCAAATTCTTGAGTGGCAGAGAGATATGTCCGACAATAAAGAATTTATGGACACAATTAAAACGGATTTAGACGCCTTTAGTGACCATGTTTATTGTTTCAGCCCTACGGGAGAGGTTAAAAGTCTTCCGAATGGAGGCACGCCTGTTGATTTCGCTTATTCTATCCATAGCGCTGTTGGCAATAAAATGGTTGGAGCGAGAGTAAATGGAAAAATTGTTACTTTTGATTATGAGATTCAAAACGGTGACAGAATAGAGATAGTTACATCTCAAAATTCAAGAGGCCCCAGTATGGACTGGCTTAAATTTGTTAAAAGCAGTCAGGCTAAAAGCAAAATAAATCAATGGTTTAAAAAAGTAAATAAAGAGGAAAATATTATTAAAGGAAAAGAGCTTATAGAGAAAGAGGCCAAAAGAAAAGGTCTTGTTTTATCAGAGCTTTTATCCCCGAAAGGAATGGAAAGTGTCCTTGAAAGATACGCTTTCAAGGATTGGGATTCTATTTGCGCAGCTGTGGGGCATGGCGGACTTAAAGAGGGACAAATTATCAATCGTCTCAAAGAGGAAATGACAAAAAATATTAAGAAAAACATTTCAGTGGAAGACGTTTTGAAAAAAGGAGGAGAGTTGATTTCGCAACCTCAGGGGGACCGACAGGGCTTGGGCAGAGAAAAAAAGAGTAAGAGCGGAATTATTGTTCGGGGAATTGGTGATATTGAGGTTAGATTTTCACGTTGTTGTACTCCTATTCCGGGTGATGAGATTATTGGTTTTGTTACGAGGGGCAGGGGAGTATCAATACACAGGACAGATTGTGTAAATATTATAAATTTAGATGAGGAAGAAAGAAACAGACTTTTGGAAGCCCAATGGAGTTCGGACGCTGTTAAGGAGGAGAATGCGGCGTTTTCGGCGGAAGTTCTTATTATCGGAAATAATAGAGACGGTATGGTTTTAGATATTTCAAAGGCTGTTATTGAGGAGGGTATTTCCATGACTTCTATAAATGCTAAGGGGGAGAAAGGCAAGGCGAGAATTAACATTACAGTTCAGATAAACAATAAAACGCAACTTGAGAATTTTTGCAAGAAATTGTATACTATTGCTGGCGTAACTGATATAGAAAGGGTAACCACTTAATTATGAGAGTTGTTTTACAAAGAGTTTCTTTTGCTTCTGTTGAAGTAGAGGGAAAAATTGTCGGAAAAATTGAAAAAGGAATTATGGCGCTTATTGGAATAAATTCTACAGACGATGAGAACGTTTATAAGTATATTACAGATAAAATTATTAATATCAGAATTTTTGAGGACAACGGAGGGAAAATGAATTTATCAGTAAATGATATAGGCGGAGGCGTTTTAATTATTCCGAATTTTACGCTTTACGCGGACGCGAGAAAGGGGAGAAGACCAAGTTTTGTTATGGGCGCTAAACCTGAAGAGGCAGAAAGTAAATTCAATGATTTTATCGAGTTTATTAAAAATGCTTATGGTAATGTGCAAACTGGTATTTTTAGAGCGGATATGAAAGTTGAGCTTTTAAACGATGGTCCTGTTACGATATTATTAGACAGTGATAAGAATTTTTAGAGCGGATGTAAATATTGTAATTGACCGATTGACATATTATAGAATATTTGAAAATGAAAATATATGAGATAAATCATAAAAAATAGAAATTTGAAAGTATTTTTAATTTGAAAAATTTATTTGCTGTAAGATTTTAATAAATATTAAAGAGTTTTTAGATATACTCTATGGTGAATTTTGAGATTTTTATAAAACAATAAAATAATTATTTAATATATCAAGTTTTACTAAAGTTTGCTTGTTTATTGTTTTAATATAACTAATAATTTAGAATATAGGTGAGAAAATGCGGATAAGAACTTTTATTG
>CANOGI010000245.1 GCA_947565475.1 uncultured Eubacteriaceae bacterium | reverse complement strand
GGTCAAGGACGATGATACTCCGGAAACTTTACAGAAAAGAGTTATGGAAGAAGCGGAATGGATTATTTTTCCTGAAGCTGTCAAACTTTTTGCGGAAAGGAAAATAGTTGTCGATAATAATATTGTTAGGAGAGTTGATTAATGAGAGTTTTAGTAGTGGGAGGCGGAGGAAGAGAACACGCTATTATATTAAAGCTTAAAGAATCGCCGAGAGTAGATAAAATCTATTGCGCTCCGGGAAACGCCGGAATTTCTGAGGACGCTAAGTGTGTTAATATTAAGGCCACGGATATAGAAGCTTTAATTAAATTCGCCACAGATGAGAAAATTGATTTTACGGTTGTCGGAATGGACGACCCGCTTGTTATGGGAATTGTGGATAAATTTGAGGAAAACGGCCTTAAAATTTTCGGACCGAGAAAAAATGCCGCTATTATTGAGGGAAGTAAGGCTTTTTCAAAGGAACTTATGAGGAAATACAATATACCTACAGCATCGTATGAAACTTTTGATAATTATAACGACGCTTACTCGTACATAAAAGAAAATAAATTTCCTATTGTTATTAAGGCTGATGGTCTCGCTCTTGGAAAAGGCGTTCTTATTTGCGAGTCTTTGGAAGACGCCGAAAAAGGTCTCAAACAAATTATGATTGACAAAAAATTCGGCGAGTCCGGCGACAAAGTCGTTATTGAGGAGTTTTTAACTGGTCCGGAAGTCTCCGTTTTATCTTTTTGTGATGGTACAACGGTTGTTCCAATGGTTTCCGCTCAAGACCATAAAAGGGCTTTTGACGGCGACAAAGGGCTTAATACCGGAGGTATGGGAACTTTTTCACCGAGCAGAATTTATACTAAAGAGATTTCTGATGTTTGTATGGAGAAGATATTTAAACCTACTGTATCCGCTCTTAAAAAAGAAGGCAGGGAGTTTAAAGGAATTATTTATTTTGGGCTTATGATTACTAAAGATGGCCCTAAAGTTATTGAATATAACGCGAGATTTGGCGACCCCGAAACGCAAGTTATTTTACCGAGGCTTGATTTTGACCTTTTTGATATTTTTGAGGCGTGTGTAGACGGAAAGCTTGATAAGCTTGATATAAAGTGGAAAGATAACGCCGCCGCTTGTGTTATTTTAGCTTCAGGAGGATATCCTGAAAGCTATGAGAAAGGTTTTACAATAAATGGTCTTGATAAATGCGCTAAAATGGACAATATTTACATTTATCACGCTGGAACAGCTTTTAAAGATTGTAAATTTGTTACAAACGGGGGTCGAGTACTCGGTGTTACGGGAGTAGGAAAAAATCTTGACGAGGCTATAAAAACGGCTTATAATGGCGTTGAACTTATAAATTTTAAAAATGTACATTTCAGACGAGATATTGGAATAAAAAAAGTTTAATAGAATTTACAAAAATATATTTACTTTGCCTGTTGATTTTGGTATAATTGTATCAAAGGAGTGTTTGTATGATTTTTGATAAGTTATTTACGCAAAATACTGTTCTGGAGACCGCTATGCAGGCTTCGGAATTTAAAAATCAAGTTATTCTTCATAATATGGCCAATAGCGACACACCAAACTTTAAAGGCAGCGAGGTTGAGTTTGAGGGTATTTTAAATGATGCTATCGAATCATCTAAAATTAACGGAAAGCTTGATATGAGTTCTGTTATGCCGTCCGTACAAAAGCAACATTATGGATATAAAGTAAGAATAGATGAGAACAATGTTGATATTGAAACCGAAATGGTGAAATTTTATAAAAATTCGGCCAAATATGATGTTATAGTAAACAGTGTGCTTAATAATTCCAACAGACTTAACACAGTTCTTTCGGGATTTAGATAATTTTAGAGAGAAGGCGATTCTATGTCATTTTTTGGTTCTTTGGACACGAGCGCTACGGCACTTACGGCGCAAAGACTCAGAATGGACGTTATCAGTCAAAATATGGCTAATGTTGATACGACAAGGACGGAAAAAGGCGGTCCATATAAAAGAAAAGTTGTTTTATTTCAGGAAATCGGCTCAAAAGCTTCTTTTGCTCAATACCTTGGAAAGGCTATGGACTCAGACGTCGGACAAGGCGTGAGAGTTACTCGCATAGTTGATGACGAAACACCAGGAAGTCTTACATATGACCCTACACATCCTGACGCGAACGAGGATGGGTATGTTACAAATTCCAATGTAAATATTGTTGAAGAGATGGTTAATATGATTTCAGCGAACCGATCTTATGAAGCTAATATTACGGCTATTAACACAACAAAATCGATGATTGCGAAAACCCTTGAAATCGGTAAATGAGATTATTAAAACCGGAGGAGTGAAATTATGAAAACAGATACTGATTTATTTCAAGTTCATAAGCTTGCTTTTGATAGTTTTGGCGGTGATAAGCCGGTAAAAGAAATCGGCGGCGATGAATTTGGGTCTTTTTTTGACGCGGCTATGGGTTTATATAACGAAACAAATGTATATCAGCTTGACGCTGAACAACTTCAGATTGATTATGTCACGGGAAAAACAGATGATATTATAGCGCTTAATATGGCTCAAAACAAAGCAACGTCAACGCTTCAGTTTACCACACAAGTTACAAGTAAGGTTTTGGCCGCGTATCAAGAGATTATGCGTATGCAAATGTAGTTTGGGTTTTGATTATTGAATACGCATAAAAGAGGTGAAATAATTGCAGGAGAAATTGCGGGATTACAAATCCAAAGTAACGGAAAAATGGAATGAGGCAGAAACAGGTACGAAAGTAAAGCTTGTCGCTATTATCGCTTGTCTTATTATCGCACTTGGTTTGACAATTTATTTTACGACAAGACCTGACTGGGTTGTTTTTGAGTCTAACGCCGATATTCAGACAATAGGTAAAATCCAGAACGCTTTTGAAGAGGCGGGAATTGATAATCAAATTACAAAAAACGGTACCGCTATCGAGGTAAAGCAAGAGGATGTCAATAAAGCCAAAGTGCAAATCGCGGAGAGCAACATAACCGATACGGGATTTACTTTTGACGACGCTTTAACAGCGAACAATATGGGGCTTTCCGAGTCAGACAAGGACGAAATATATTTAAGAGCTTATGAAAACGATATTGAAAGTCAAATTAAGACAATCGACGGTATTGATTCGGCGAAAGTAAAACTTGTACTCCCTAACGACGACGTTTTCTTTGAAAGCGATAAACAGGAGGCGAGCGCGGGTATTACTCTTTATACAAGCAAGGAATTGTCAAAAGAGCAAGCGGTTGCCGTGGCGAGACTTGTCGCGATGAGCGTAGACGGTCTTAAAATGGAGAATATTGAGATTGTTGATCAAAACGCTAACAGTCTTTATTCCGGCGCGGTTACCAA
>CANOGI010000244.1 GCA_947565475.1 uncultured Eubacteriaceae bacterium | reverse complement strand
TCTATATACAGTTGAAATTTAACAAAATAATTTTAAGCCTTTTAATTTCTTTGTTATTAAATTAATTGACTATAAGCCATTTTTTAGCCAACTGAGTATTTTTGTTTCAGAAAAATACTCGTAACCTTTGACTTAAATTAAATTATTTAGTAGTCCAGCTCATCATTTTTCTAAGTTCTTTACCTACTTTTTCCATAGGGTGCTCAGCTTCCATTCTTCTTGTGGCGTTAAAATTAGTTCTTCCTATTCTATTCTCAAGTATCCAATTTCTAGCGAAAGTACCGTTTTGAATTTCTTTAAGAACTTTTTTCATCTCTTTCTTTGTCTCTTCGGTGATAATTCTCTTTCCAACCTGATAATCGCCGTATTCAGCAGTATCAGAAATAGAATATCTCATATATGAAAGACCGCCTTGGTTACAAAGGTCAACAATAAGTTTCATTTCGTGGAAACACTCAAAATAAGCGCTTTCAGGCTCATAACCAGCCTCAACTAAAACTTCAAAACCACATTTCATAAGTTCTGAAACGCCTCCGCAAAGAACAGCCTGCTCGCCAAATAAATCCGTTTCTGTTTCCTCTCTGAAAGTTGTCTCCAAAACGCCGGCTCTGGCTCCGCCGATTCCAAGAGCGTAAGCGAGACCTATATCATGAGTATCTCCCGACGGGTCTTGATAAACGGCAATAAGACAAGGAACGCCTTTACCTTCTTGATATTGGCTTCTTACCGTGTGACCTGGCCCTTTAGGAGCTATCATAAATACGTTTACGTCAGCGGGAGGTACAATCTGTCCAAAATGAATGTTAAAACCATGAGCGAAAGCAAGATATTTGCCCGCTGTAAGGTTTGGCTCAATACTTTCTTTGTAAAGAGAAGCCTGTTTCTCGTCATTAATGAGAATCATAATAACGTCAGCGGCTTTAGCCGCGTCAGCGGCGGTAGCGACTTTAAGTCCCGCTTCCTCAGCTTTCGCCCATGATTTGCTTCCCTCATAAAGACCAACAATAACATCCACACCCGACTCGTGTAAATTAAGAGCGTGGGCGTGTCCCTGGCTGCCGTATCCAATAATAGCGACAGTTTTTCCTTTTAACAAACCTAAATCACAATCTTCCTGATAAAATAATTTTGCCATTTTTAATTCCTCCAAAAAATAATTAAAATTTTCACGGAAAAACTGACTTTTAACCTACAGCGAATTTAAGGGTTTACAAAGTTTTTATAGCAAAACAACAAAATAATTCCTTTATGTATTTATTTTATTAAATCCAGGCTGTTCATTTTTTATTGTTTCCCTATAGTAAAACAAACTTTTTTGATATAGTCCGACTATACTATAGGTTTTAATAATCAGTATTTCCTTTTATAAAGTTTGCCTAAGAAACTAATCCTCGGCTGTAATAGGTTTTTTAATCTTTTTAATAGGATTATTTCCCCTGCATAAAGCGGTTAATCCCGTACGGACAATCTCCTTGATGCCGAAAGATTCCATAAGCTCGGTAAAGGCTTTAATTTTGCCCTCGTCGCCTGTAATCTCAATAGTTAAAGATTCTGTAGCGACGTCAATTATGTTTGCCCTAAAAATATCAACAATATTTATTACATCCGCTCTTGTCTCTCTCTTCGTATTGACTTTAACAAGAGCGATTTCCCTGAAAACAGCCCTCTGCGCGTCAAGCTCAACAACTCTCACGACATCGACAAGCTTCTGAACCTGTTTAATGATTTGATCGATATTATCACAGTAAACAACTATTGTGATACGTGATTTTTCAGGTTCTTCCGTAACACCGACGCTTAAACTGTCGATATTAAATCCTCTTCTCGAAAAAAGTCCTGTAACACGGCTTAAAACGCCGGCTTGATTTTCAACCAAAATAGATAAAACATGTCTGTTCATGGCATTCCCTCTTTCCATAGTCAAAAGACTACTATTTAATCGAGCGGTCGCTGATAATTTTAGCTCTTCGCTCCTGTGTAGGAAGCGCTCGCCGTCTTTGGGCGGCTGACTTTGTTTCGCGCCCCTGTATATAAAAAACCCCGTCCCGCAAAATGCTTGTAAGGGACGAGGATATACACGTGTTACCACCCTAATTCAATTCAGATGAATTCTCAATAGACTCAAAAAAGCCTTAAGCCTGTAACGGGGCTTTCCGATTACCTCTTACTGAATTTTCAGAGGAACTGCTCATGGGTGATAAATCCGATAATAAATTTATTGCCTCGCACCAAAAACGGCAACTCTCTGAAAATTTAGTAAATCAAATTTTTGTCCCAATCTCAGCATTTAATACTATAGCAATCGTAAAACTGCCGAGACAAATCAATAAAACATTTTAATAAACGCATTTTAAAATTTATAAAACTCATTTCCTCCGTTTTATCGTTTTGTCGTAAATTAAATCGCTAAAATCTAATTTAAAAACATTTTATCAAACTATCACATAAAAGTCAACATATTTTTTATTAATTCCATAGAAAATAATTGGCGACGAAACAATAAAAACTTATCAAAAAGCTTTCTCACCCAGTTTAAGAGATGGATAAGCATTTAAATCCCACGTGTCAAAATTCCCGTCAATATATTTAAAATAAGCCGCCGAGCCAATCATAGCGGCGTTATCCGTACAAAACACCGGCTTTGCCACATTGAGATTAATCCCCTCTTTTTCGCAGGCATCTCTCATTGATCTTCTTAAAAAAGAATTTGCGGAAACCCCTCCCGCCATAGCGGCGTTTTTAATCCCGAATTTCTTACAAGCCAAAATCGTTTTTATAACAAGCACATCTACAACCGCCTGCTGAAAAGAAGCGGCCACATCCTCCGGAGAAATTTTCCCGCCTGTCATTTTCTCTTTATTCAGATAATTTAAAACAGCTGATTTAAGCCCGCTGAAACTGAAATCAAGACTGCCATTATCAAGTGTGACTCTTGGGAAATCAATCGCTGATGGATTTCCCCTTTTTGACAGCTTGTCGATTTCAGGGCCTCCCGGATAAGGAAGCCCGATGGCCCTCGCCACTTTATCATAGGCCTCTCCCGCGGCGTCATCTCTTGTTTTTCCTAAAATCTCATACTCCCTATAATCTTTTACATGAACAAGATGAGTGTGCCCGCCTGAAACCACAAGACAAATAAAGGGAGGATTCCATGCGTCATTCTCAATATAATTAGCGCATATATGTCCCTCTATATGGTGTACACCTATTAAAGGTTTATTGGCGGCGAAAGCTAAAGCCTTAGCGTAAGAAAGCCCCACAAGAAGAGCGCCCACTAATCCAGGGCCGTAAGTCACAGCAACCGCCGAAACATCTGAGATAGAAATATCAGCTTGTGAAAGAGCCTCATAAATAACATCATCTATATTCTCAATATGCTTTC
>CANOGI010000243.1 GCA_947565475.1 uncultured Eubacteriaceae bacterium | reverse complement strand
ACATACTTTTCATTGAGCGCCCGCCCATTGAGTAATTTATCACGTTTACCTTGTCTAAGTCAAACAGCCTGTCAAAAACCTGTCCCCATCCGCACATAGGAGCTTCCTCAAAAATATAGCTCTTAACCGTGGAATCCCCAAGAGTAAACACTGTCGTGTTCTCATCGCCTTTTTCCTTAACATCGATAGGTGTGACTTTAATATATTTAACCCCGACATCCTCATTCGCTTTTTTCGGCTCAATCTCAATATCAATAAACGGAAGACCTGTCACAAAATTAAATGACCAAACATTGCCGTCCCATTTAGCGACATTTTCAACGGGAACAAGTTTCGCGGCGTCCCAGAATTTATTAGTTTCTATTCTTGTCGTCTGCATACCTGAAACGGACATAGACGTAACATCGGCGCCCCCCGTCGTCTCAACCTCAATTTTATAAGCTCCTCTCGGAACAGCCACACGAAAAACCATTCCGCCGAAATCATAAGTCGTGCATTTGCTTTGCTCAATTTCCTCGCCTTTGCCGTTTACCATAACAAAACGACTTTCATCTTTCTCATTTATATAAAACCCGTCGTCTTTTGAGAAAATATCAGAAATATCCACCTTTCTCGACGGCATAGCGCACGTTTCCGAAACAAATCCATAACCCTTTTCCTCAGAAAAAACGGGAGCTTCCCCCTTTTGGTTTGTAAATACGCCGACAAAGCCCTCTTCTCTCTCATTTGTGAAATTGAATCGTTTAGTCCCTGTCGCCTCATCATTTTTTTCTGTCTTATTCTCCGCCGTATTTTCTAAATCAGTCTGAGCGTTTTCCGAATACATATTAACATTCTCAGCAAAAACGGAAAAATTCGCTCCCATAGCGATAACTAACGCCAGTGTCAAAGCGGCGCCTTTTTTACATAAAATATTTTTTTTCATAAATGTGAACACCTCCGTAAAACATAAAAAATTTTTATATCGTTTTCAAAAAATATATTTACAAATTTACTTACTATAGCGAAATAATAAAAAAAGAGCTTATATCACTACTGAAAACAAGAATAACCGCCCCTTTTTAAAAGCGGTTGATTTGCTTACCTCTCAATCCTCACTCCTATTTTCTCACCCATTTTTACAGCGGTCTCAATTCCGTTTTCAGTATTTTCAATAATATCTAAGTCAATTAAAACAGTGTCTTTTTTAAGAAGCAGTATAATAGTTGACCCGCCGAACTCGAACATACCTTTTTCCTCGCCTCGTTTAAACTCATATTTTCCATGAAAATTTTTAATCTTGCCCACCATCATCGCGCCCACCTCGACTTGAGCCGCCTCTCCAAAATTCTCCGTTTGTAAAAAAGTATATTCTCTGCTGTTTCTTTTATATATGTTATAGTGATTAAGGGCAATAGGTTTAACGGTATGAAGCTCTCCTTTAATAAAAATGTTTTCTCCTTTAGAACCGTTGTCAAAATAACAATACCTGTGATAATCGTCTACAGCCAGCCTAAAAATAAGGCACCATCCGCCCAAAAATTCTGAAGCTTTAGGATTTCCTCCTAAAATGTCAGAAACAGAGTAAAAAGAATCCTTAATCTCAAAAACGCTGTCGTCATTAATTTTATAAGCTGACATTTTAGAGTCGCATGGGCTTATAAGATTATTTTTGTCAAAATCAATCGGCCTCTTTCCAACTTTAATTTTTCTTGTGAAAAAATCGTTATAAGAATTAAATTCTCTGTCCTCAAACTGACTCATATCAATGTTTTGCTTGGCTACAAAACCGTCAATCATTTTTCGCGAGCGTCTGCTGTTCATATAAGACCCGACAATTTTTGACACAAAAGGTTTTGTTAAAAGTTTAAGAATAATTCTGCCATAAAAAGAACCGTATAAAAAATTAAGAGACGTATCCTGTTTAAGATAGCCCTCAATAATTTCCCCCTCTCTGTTTCTGACTTCAAACTCAAAATTATCACGCATAAAAAAACTCCTCGAATTTTAAATAACCATTGTCATACTAAAATCACAACAGCTTTTAAACTGTCAGTTCATAGCCTCAATACAAATAAAAGCGAACTCAATAACACCTACAAGCAAAAACAAAAGCATTGTTTTCATACCGACCTTTTTGACTCTAAACTTAATAATAAAAGCGCAGGCTACAAGAAACAGCACGATAGAATAAACTATATAAAAATACTCATCGCCTATTCTAAATTTAAAAATATAAATAAACGGCATAATAAGAGCCGTATTTGTAACCGGAAGCCCCTCATATTCCTTTCTGTTTTCAGAGGTTTTACTTTGTCTCTCCTCTTCCATAACATTAAAATAAGCAAGCCGTATTAAAGCGGCGAGAACAAAAAATATAAACAAAGCGAAAAACAAAAACGCCCATCCGCTTCTCGCCACATCTCCCGCCTCAAGCAAAACACTGTATCCTATAGCAGCGGGCAAAACGCCAAACGCCACAATATCCGCGAGAGAATCTATCTGTATCCCAAACTTTTTCTGGGCCTCCGTACGGTTTTTCATAGACCTCGCGACCTTTCCGTCAAACATATCGCAAACGCCGGAAATCATAAGACATAAAACGCCCCAAAGAGAACAGGGGATATTTCCTCCGCAAGCCCCGTCCACACATATAAAAATCCCCGTAACCGAAGCCGCCAGACTTATATATGTGAGAATAACCGTATAATTATAAAAACCTATCATTTGTAAGCTCCCCTTTCAAAAATCGCCTCGCTCCCATTTATAGCCAATCAACTTAAAAATAAACAAGTTAAGCGGTTAAGAATTATTTTAGCGGTTTTACAATCAGGCAACAGAGGCTGCCGACTATATTCTTACTCCGTTTCCTCACAAAAATAATTCTCATCTCGCTTTCTTTTGCCCTTTTTCAAGTTGATTTACTATAGCATTAATAGCGAAACAGTTTGATTTCTCTTTTATCATTTATCTTTTAAATTTAAGCCGGCGTAGCCGTTTATTTTTCTATCTATAAACTTTAAACCCTGACACTGTGCCTTATATGGTTTATAATAAAGAAAATACCGCTTACCAAAACACAGAAATAATAACTTATACCTCTTGTGAGTAAAGTCGCCGTAGCCACTAAGTCCGAACCGTATACCATAGTAAAAAGCTGAACCGTAAAAGCTTCCGCCGCGCCGACTCCGCCAGGAAGCGGCAAAGAATCCACCGCCATGGCGACAGCCACCTGAATAGCAAGCAAATCAATAAATGTCACATTTCCCTCTATTCCAAAACTTTTATAAATAAAATAAGCTATAGAAAACAAAGCGACCCTTTGTACAAGACAAACAAGAAATACTTTTACGTTTACCATGGGATTATTTTTTATATACTCCGCGCTCTTTTCATAATCTTTAAATTGATGCTCATATTTTGTGACTACTTTTCTTC
>CANOGI010000242.1 GCA_947565475.1 uncultured Eubacteriaceae bacterium | reverse complement strand
CGGCGCCTTTATCTATCTCGTCGGCAAGCACGTCTGATTTTATCTCGTCTTTGTTTCTGTCAAAAATCCCTTGGATTTTGGCGTTTTCCGAATAAAATACTTTAATTCTGTCCAAAACCTCAAACCCCGCGTCTTTTCGCATAGTCTGAATTTTGCTTATAAGCTCTCTAACAAAACCTTCCTCAATAAGTTCCTCTGATAAAACCGTGTCAAGAACCACCGTAACATTTTTGTCACTCTCCGCGGCGAATCCCTCCGCCTGAGAGTTCTCAATCAAAACGTCCTCCTCCGAAAGCTCGATATTCTCCCCGTCAACCTCAAATTTAATATATGAGCTTTCCTTGAGTTCTCCCATAAGCTTAGAACCGTCGGAATTTTTAAGATACTCCCCGATTTTCGGAACAAGCTTTCCGTACTTTTTGCCAAGAGTACGAAGCTGAGGTTTAAAACTATAGCTTGTAAATCTGGAAACATCGTCTATAAACTCAAGGGTCTTAACATTAAGCTCCTCTGTAACGATAGAACAATACATTTCCGGAAGTTGTTTTTCAGCCTTAACAAACATCTTGCCTATAGGCTGGCGGTTTTTAATACCTGAGGTATTTCTCGCCGCCCTGCCCGCTACAACCATACTAAGCACGGCGTTCATATTCTCCTCAAGCTCTAAATCCACAAACTCCTCGTTATATTTAGGGAAATCACATAAATGAACACTTTCGGGAGCGTCCTTAAACACGTTTATAACAAGATTGCGGTAAATGTTCTCCGCCATAAAAGGTATAAAAGGCGCTGAAAGCTTTGTAAACTCCGTAAGCACGGTATATAAAGTCATATAAGCGTTTATTTTATCCTGAGGCATATCCTTTCCCCAAAATCTCTCCCTTGAGCGTCTCACATACCAGTTACTGAGTTGGTCCGTAAAATCGCTCATAGCCCTTGACGATTCCGTGAGCTTGTAATTCTCAAGGCATTCGTCCACATATTTTATAAGAGAATTGAGCTTTGATAAAATCCATTTATCCATCGGCGGAAGTTTATCGTACTCAAGTTTGTAGTCGTTAGGGTTAAAATTGTCAATATTAGCGTAAAGAACAAAGAAAGCGTAAGTATTCCAGAAAGTACCCATAAACTTCCTCTGTCCCTCGTTCACCGCTTCCTCATAAAATCTGCTCGGAAGCCATGGGGCGCTGTTGGTGTAAAAATACCACCTGAGGGCGTCAGCTCCCTGTTTATTAAGCACAGACCATGGGTCGACAACGTTTCCTTTGTGCTTGCTCATTTTCTGGCCGTCCTTGTCCTGAACGTGGCCTAACACAACTACATTCTCATAAGGCGCCTTGTCAAACAATAGTGTTGAAATCGCCATAAGGGTATAGAACCAGCCTCTTGTCTGGTCGATAGCCTCCGATATAAAATTGGCTGGAAAATTCCTCTCAAATTCCTCTTTGTTCTCAAAAGGATAATGAAGCTGAGCGAAAGGCATTGAGCCCGAGTCAAACCAGCAGTCAATAACCTCCGATACTCTCCTCATCTTTCCTCCGCACTTGGGGCAATTAAGAAAAACATTGTCAATATAAGGCTTGTGAAGCTCAATATCTTCCGGACAGTCGTCGCTCATCTTTTTAAGCTCCTCAATACTTCCTATGGCGTGCCTGTGTCCGCACTCGCATTCCCATATAGGCAAAGGCGTTCCCCAATATCTCTCCCTGCTTAACCCCCAGTCAATAACATTTTCAAGGAAATTTCCGAAACGTCCATGTTTAATATTATCCGGCATCCAATTTACTGTCTCGTTGTTGGCAACAAGTCTGTCTCTCACCTCTGTCATTTTAATAAACCACGTATCTCGGGCGTAATAAAGAAGAGGGGTGTCGCATCTCCAGCAGAAAGGATAGCTGTGCTCGAAAGGAAGGGCGGCGAAAAGTTTTCCTGATTCTTTAAGAGCCTCTATAATAAGCTTATCGGCGTCTTTAACGAACATTCCCTTCCATGGGGTAACAGAGTCCACAAATTTTCCCTGCTCATCAACAAGCTGAACAAAAGGCAAATCATAATTTTTTCCAACTTTGGCGTCGTCCTCACCGAAAGCGGGAGCGATATGAACTATACCCGTACCGTCTGTAAGAGTGACATAAGAATCACAGGTAACGAAAAACGCCTTTTTGTCAGGAGCCGCGAAATCGAATAACGGCTCATATTCCATATACTCAAGCTCCGAGCCTTTAACAGTCTCAATAACCTCAAATTCCTTGTCTGAAAGAACGCTTTCTTTAAGAGCGTCGGCGAGTATATATATATCCCCGTCCTGTTTAACTTTGGCGTAATCCTCCGCGGCGTTCACACATAAAGCCACGTTTGACGGAAGAGTCCACGGGGTTGTTGTCCACGCTAAGAAATACTCGTTGTCTTTTCCTTTAATCTTAAATTTAGCGATAGCTGAAACCTCTTTAACGTCTTTATATCCCTGAGCCACCTCGTGGCTTGAGAGAGCCGTTCCGCACCTCGGGCAGTAAGGAACGATTTTATGACCTTTGTATAAAAGCCCCTTGTCCCAGATTTGTTTAAGAGCCCACCAAACAGACTCGATATAATCATTGTGATATGTCACATAAGGGTTGTCCATATCCGCCCAAAAACCTACTCTGTCGCTCATTTCACGCCATTCAGTCTCATATTTGAAAACGCTTTCCTTGCATTTTTTTATAAAAGGCTCTACGCCGTAATTCTCTATCTGTGGTTTTCCGCTTATTCCAAGCTGTTTTTCAATCTCAAGCTCAACAGGAAGACCGTGTGTGTCCCATCCCGCTTTTCTCAAAACTTTATAGCCCTTCATTGTTTTATATCTCGGAATAATATCTTTAACCACTCTTGTAATAATATGCCCGATATGGGGTTTACCGTTGGCTGTGGGCGGGCCGTCAAAGAAAGTAAAACGAGGTGAGCCCTCCCTTATCTCTATACTTTTCTCAAATATTTTATTTTCTTTCCAAAATGATAAAATCTCTTTTTCTCTCTCAACAAAATCTAAATTTGTCGTCACCTTATCATACACAGTAAAACCTCCTTAATAGCAATACATAAAATTGGCAACGGCAAAACAATAAAACACCGTTCCCGTCTTTATGGGAACTTATAAATGATTTCATTGTTTCGCGGCACATAGAGAAACTACAATTTGCATTCAAAAACATATTTGCATTTAGTTCCTTTACGTGTACATACTTAATAATTATTATACAAGCTTTACCCGCCCTATGTAAAGGATTTTTTAAAAAAAATAAAAATTAAATACATTAATACTCAAAAAACTGTTGCAAACAAAAAAACAAAATGATATAATGATTATTAAATTTTAATCAATGATTTATTTTTAAAGACTATTCGTAAGCTATGACACGAAAAAAAGCGTTTATGGTTACAGC
>CANOGI010000241.1 GCA_947565475.1 uncultured Eubacteriaceae bacterium | reverse complement strand
GTTATAGCTTTTAATAATATTGTTTATATTAAAAGGGTCGCCGAAAAAAGTAAACATATTAGCGGTTTTTATCCCCGTAAGAACGGGTGAGCAATATTTTACAAGCATATTGTTAAAAGCCTCCGGCATAATTATACTCTCCTTTTAAAATTCAAACTTACAACCGTTACAATCAAAACTTATGCTATAGACCGCCTTAAAACTCTATTCTCATCTCAATTGTTAAAACATTATAGTTAATAAACTATACTTATTTCAAAATTTTACATTAATTTCATCAAAATTTAAAAACATTTTATTTAATATTTTTTACTCTTCCGCGTTTAAAACACAAACTCACTTTTTCACCGTGAAAATACTAACTATCTGAATAAAATATTTTTCTCTTAATAATTGACATATTCCACGGTCTCTAAAAGTATCTGCTGTAAAAAAATTTTATCAATTCTCATAATAAAAAGTACACATAATAATACTTTAAATTTATTTTTCTTGTTTATAATTTGGGGTAAATATTTTAGTTTTAAAGTGACCTTCACCCTCATGCTTAAAATACTTATAATTAGTCAAATAACAAGGAAAACAAAAAATCATTTTACAACAAACCTAAACCACTTAGCCAATCAACTTAAAAATAATTAGTAATCGCCAAGTATGCCTGTTTTTAAATCGCTTGACTGCAATGTCCTCCCCGCTTTACAATACTTTTCAAGAATTTTTTTAAGAGCGGATGATGAACTGCTGTGGCACCTCTCGACAGTGATATTCTTTTTTAAAGCTCTTGAAACGGCACAGCACGCCATTTTGTGAGAAACAGTATTCGTAAATAAAATTAAAAGGTCGCAAGAACCAATTTGACTTTTAAAGTTTCCCGGCATTTGGGTAAATATCTTTACCTTACAATTATGACCTTTACATAAACTTTTATACTGGAAATGCATTCTGTCATTTCCTCCTACAATAACAACACTCACGTATTTAACCTCCTATAACTTTATTAGCCTTAACTAACTAATTTTTAAAAAAATTTTTAATATAGTCAGATAATACAGCCATATCCTACAATTTTAAGTTAGTATAAACTAACTCTTTAATGTTTTATACCATAGTTTTTCTTATTTGTCAATACATTTTTTATATATAGCAAATTAATAAAAGAAAGTCTGATTGTATAATCAACATTTATAAATTTACTTATAAATATTTTTAAAATAGTATTGACAAATTCAGTTAGCCGATGTAAACTATTGTTATCAGTCAGTTCAGACTAACATATTTATAAATAACTAACATAGTAAGCTTTAGCTAATATAATTTTTATTATTAGACCTATTTAAAAATATTAAAAGGAGTGATATATATGCCACTATCTATGGTAAAATCAGGAGCAACTCAAACCGTTCAAAAAATAAACGGAAAAGACGACACTAAAAAATTTCTTGAAACCCTCGGAATAATAAAAGGGGAAAATCTTACCATTCTGTCAGAAACAGGAGGAAACGTAATAATAAATATAAAAAATTCTCGTATAGCGCTAAGCAAATCTATGGCGACGAGAATAATCGTACAGGAGGCGATATAAAAATGAAAACGCTAAAAGATGTAAAATCAGGAGATACCGTAATTGTTGATAAAATATCCTGTACGGGAAGTTTAAAAAGACGAATTATGGATATGGGAATTACAAAGGGAACGACGATACTTGTAAGAAAGCTCGCTCCTCTGGGTGACCCTATAGAATTAACCGTCAGGGGATATGAACTCTCACTGAGAAAATCCGACGCTGAAAATATTATTGTAAAATAGTCCTCTATAATAAAGAAAGGAGTAAAAAATGAACGTAAAAATAGCTCTCGCCGGAAATCCAAACTGTGGAAAAACAACTCTATACAACGCTATAACAGGAAGTACCGAATATGTGGGAAACCGGCCCGGCGTTACCGTTGAGGAAAAAGAGGCAAAACTAAAGTGGAATAAAGACGTAACAATTATTGATTTACCCGGAATTTATTCCCTTTCTCCATACACCTCAGAAGAAGTTGTCACAAGAGAATACATAATCGATAAAACGCCTGATGTAATTTTAAATATAGTTGACGGCTCAAATATAGAGAGAAATCTCTATCTCACTACACAGCTTATCGAAACGGGAATCCCTGTAGTAATAGGCCTGAATATGATGGACGTAGTGAAAAAAAACGGAGACAGTATAAACACGGCTAAACTTGAGAAAAAGTTAAACTGTCCTGTAGTACCGATTTCAGCTCTTAAAGGAATCGGGCTAAAAGAAGTATGTGAGAAAGCGATAGCCACCGCTAAAAATAACAGTATATCCGATATAAAAATATTCAGTGAAACCGTTTATGATTATTTATGCCAAACAGAAGATTTAATAGAAGATAAAAACTTTAATGTAAGTAAAAAATGGTTCGCCATAAAACTCTTTGAAAATGATAATAACATTTTGGAAACTCTGAAACTCGATAGTAGCAAAAAATCTGCTTTGGAGAAAATCATCAAATCAGCGGAAGAAAAATTTAATGATGATACCGAGAGTATAATAACTAACGAAAGATATAAATTCATAGAGGGAACCGTTTCTGAAACAGTGAAGAAAAGTTCAAAACAAAAATTAAGCTTATCTGATAAAATAGATAAAATCGTCACAAATAGAATATTAGCGCTTCCCATTTTTGCTGTAATAATGTGGATTGTCTACTACATATCCGTAACCTCTCTGGGAACTATCGGAACAGATTGGGCGAACGACGGAGTATTCGGAGACGGCTGGCGTCTTTTAGGCATAGGCACGGGAGAATATGAGGAAGCCGCCGAAGTTTACGAGACAGAACGGATAAAAATTGACGCTTTCATTGAGAACGCGCGGGAAAACGGAATAGAAATTGACGCTTTAAACGAACAGTTAGAGGCAGAAGAGCCAAACCCCGCCATAATTAATGAGTTCATAGAAAACACAAAGAACTTAATAGCTATAGCCAAGATAGAAAATGAGGACGGTATTGTTGAAAAAAACATAAATGTTGATAACGAGGCATTCTCCGTGGCTTTAGAGGCCAAAGAGCCTAATCCCGCTGACTACGGCGTTTGGATTCCTGGTATTCCGGTCTTAGCTGAGTCAATTCTTGACAGCGCTGACGCTTCCGACTGGGTAAAAAGTCTTGTACTCGACGGAATAATAGGAGGCGTCGGCTCCGTCTTGGGGTTTGTTCCTCAAATATTAATTTTGTTTTTTCTTTTGGCGATACTTGAGGACTGCGGATATATGTCAAGAATAGCTTTTATTATGGACAGAATTTTTAGAAAATTTGGACTATCAGGAAAATCGTTTATTCCCGTCCTTATAGGAACAGGATGCGGCGTTCCGGGCGTAATGGCGTCAAGAACAATAGAAAATAACAACGAC
>CANOGI010000240.1 GCA_947565475.1 uncultured Eubacteriaceae bacterium | reverse complement strand
CAAATTATCTTAGAATTTTTTTAATGTTTTAAACTAAAAATACCACAAATCACTATAACCGCCCTGACTTAATATCCCCAAACGTTTTTCCTTTTCCAAAAAATATATTCAAATACGCTTTTCTTTATTCTCTATGTAAAATATTCCACCCCTGAACATATAATTTCTTTTTTAACTTAAGCTCATTATATCTTTTTATAAAAGCCTCATCCTGCTTTCCATTAGAAATCTTTTCTCCCATATTCTTTAAAATATTTATTATTTTTAAAGTCTCAAAATGTATTTGACTTTTTAAAAGCTCGTCCTCCCTCTCAAGGAGAATTTTGCCAAACATATAGTCCTCCTCATTATACGCCAAATCTTTCCCTTTCTCACACACAATTACATTATAATATTTTCCCGCCTCAAAAATCATTTTCTCATCAATTATTTTAAAGCCAAGACTATGAATCGTTCTTCTGACTTTATCAATATCCCTTTGAGGCTGTAAAATTATTCTTTCGGCATGACTTACAACTTTTCTATCATTATTTAAAATATCAATAATAAGCATACCGCCCATACCAGCGATAATAATTTGGTCGGGACACTCGCTTTCTTTTATTACAGAAAGTCCGTCGCCAACTCTTGTTTCAATAAAGTCACTGTAACGATATAATTGTATATTTTTCTCGGCTTTAAAAACAGAGCCCTCGCTTATATCGCAGGCGATAGCTCTCTTAGCTATTTTATTTTTAACAAGAAAAATAGGTATATAGGCGTGGTCTGTACCAACGTCAACAAGAAATTCACATTTTATAGCACATTCGGTGATTGTTTTAAGTCTTTGGGATATAATCACGGTTTCCTCCAAAATAAATACACAAAAAGGCTGTATGAAAAGACAGCCTTTTTTGTCATTCTAAATAATCTTTAAGTTTTTTGCTTCTGCTCGGATGTCTCAATTTTCTAAGGGCTTTCGCCTCAATTTGTCTTATCCTCTCTCTTGTAACCTGAAATTCCTTTCCAACCTCCTCAAGAGTTCTCGCTCTTCCATCGTCAAGACCAAATCTTAACCGTAGAACTTTTTCTTCTCTCTCCGTTAAGGTGTCAAGAACATTAATAAGTTGCTCTTTAAGAAGCGTATAAGCGGCGGCCTCCGCCGGAGCGGGAATATCCTCGTCTGGAATAAAATCACCCAAATGGCTGTCCTCTTCCTCGCCTATAGGCGTTTCGAGTGAAACAGGCTCCTGAGCTATTTTTCTTATTTCTCTTACTTTATCAACGGGCATTTGCATTTCTTTAGCAAGCTCCTCGTCGGTCGGCTCCCTTCCATATTCCTGTAAAAGCTGTCTTGAAACCCTGATAAGCTTATTAATTGTCTCAACCATATGCACAGGTATTCTAATAGTACGCGCCTGGTCAGCAATGGCTCTCGTAATAGCCTGCCTTATCCACCATGTGGCGTAAGTGCTGAATTTATAACCTTTTCTATAATCAAATTTCTCAACAGCTTTAATAAGCCCCAAATTTCCCTCCTGAATAAGGTCAAGAAAAAGCATACCTCTGCCAACATATCTTTTAGCGATGCTTACAACAAGGCGAAGATTAGCCTCAGCGAGGCGCTTTTTAGCATACTCGTCACCTTCTTCCATGCGTTTCGCGAGTTCTGTTTCCTCGTCAGCGCTTAAAAGAGAAACTTTTCCTATTTCTTTTAAATACATACGTACGTGGTCATCAATGTTAATACTTCCGTCATTAATAGATAAGTCCAAATCTTTGTCAGCGTCGCCCTCAAGCTCGACAACCCCCATAACGTCAATGCCCTGACTCTCAAGATACTCATAAATTTTGTCAATCTGTTCAGAATCAAGCTCAATATCAGACAAGAAATCCATTATTTCCTTATATTCAAGAACGCCTTTTTTCTTTTTACCAAGGGCCAAAAGCTCTTTCAAGCGGATGGCAAATACGTTTTCATCGATGGATTTCAAAATAATCCTCCCTTTCTTTTGTTCTTATTCTAACCATCTAAAAGTCTAATATTCAAATTATCAATACTTTTCTTTTCCGTTATAAAATTTTGAAGAGTCTCAATATCCTGTGAAGAAGGCATTAACACATTATTAAGATAAAAAATCTTAATAGCTTTAACCTCGTCGTTTATCGCTTTTTCCAAAACCTTTATATCGTCAAATTCTTTCTGTGTAATAAAAATATTTGAAACGACCTGCTGTTCCTCGACAGAATCAAAATAATTAACAATTTCAGCCGAATAGAGGCTTTGACCTCTCTTATAAAAATCATCAATTATTTTAACAAGTTTTATATAGGTTGGATTAATAAATTCCTCTGGAGATAAAACCTCTCTTATTTTTCTGTAGGCGTTTTGATTAGACGCCATAATTTTAATAAGATTTTGTTTTCCATCGTCAACTCCTCGAATACTTGCTCTGTTTTTATGCTTGTTCTGTTTTTCAAGTGAATTTTTTATAACAACATTTTGAGAAGTTCTCGAAATCTGGCTCAAAATAGCCTCTTTTGAGATTCCCGTAATCCTCGCTGTCTCGCTTGCGTAGGCATCTCTCTCTATATCGTTGTCAAACTCCGCTAAAATTTCCGAGACTATGTTTGTAAACATAATTTTTTCTTCAGTAGAGTCAAAATTATATTTTTTTCTCTCACAATCAATTTGAAATAAAGTATAGCTTTTAGCCTGAGAAAGTAGTTCCGAAAAAGCGGTTTTGCCAAATTTCTTAATAAACTCGTCAGGGTCTTTAGCGTCTCTCACCTGCGACACTTTGACCCTTATACCGTTTTCCCTTAAAACAGGTCCCGCTTTAAGAGCGGCTTTCGTACCCGCCTCATCGCTGTCAAAAAGTAAAATCACGCTTGTTGCGTATTTCCTTAAAGCTTTGGCGTGATCATTGTTAAAAGCCGTACCCAAAGCCGCCACAACATTGTGAAAACCCGCTTGATAAAGGCTTATAACATCCATATATCCCTCAACAAGAATAAATTCTTTTACCGCTGACTTTCTCGCGAAATTAATACTGTATAAATTTTGGCTTTTCTTAAAAATAGGAGTATCCGGAGAGTTCAAATATTTAGGCTCGCCCTCTCCAATAATTCTGCCGCCAAAAGCGATAATTCTGCCCTGAACGTCAATAATAGGAAACATAAGCCTGTTAAAAAACTTATCATAACATCCGCCTTTTTTATTTAAAAAAACAAGCCCGCTTTTGACAAGTATATCCTCGTCATAACCTTCTTTTATAAGATAGTCAGATAAACAATTTCTATTGTATGGAGCATATCCCAGACCGTATTTTTTTCTTACGCTTGGTAAAATCTTTCTGTCATCTAAATATTTAACGGCCTTTTCTCCCTCTGGTTCGTTCAATTTTGAGTAAAAAAACCTTGCGGCCTTTTTGTGTATCTCATAAATAATA
>CANOGI010000239.1 GCA_947565475.1 uncultured Eubacteriaceae bacterium | reverse complement strand
GTCCAAGACCAGCTTTATGGAATCAATATGATCTTATTGAGCAAAGAGATAAATTTGGGGCGAACGAGTGTCTGCCAGGGCTTACTGGACTGGCGCAGATAAACGGGAGAGATGAGATAGAAATAGAAAAAAAGGCGGAGTTTGATGGGGAATATGTTAAAAATATTAGTTTTTGGCTTGACTTGAAAATTTTTTTTCTTACGATAAAGTCTGTTTTTAAAGCGGAGGGAATTAAAGAGGGAAAGTCTAATTGAGGCGTGTTTGGAAATTATATTACTTTTGTTTGGATTTTTATAATAAACTTTTATAATAATAAGTTATTTTATAGTGAAAAACTTCAAAAAATTATGAGAAACAAATATGGTTTAAATCGCTGTACATAAAAAGTTAAAAAGTAAAATTGGTGCGGATAGAAAAATATTTTTTATTTTTAATTATTTTATTGAACGCGTAATTTTGCTGTTTGGGTTAAGAACAGCGGTATTGCGTGTTTGGCGCTTAAATTTATTTATATACGGAGCTTCCTATAAGAGCGGCGGTATATAATTATTTTTTATATAATATTATTTAATTTTGTCGGGATTTTTGTGATTTTTTATATAAATTTATTTATTTGGTTATTGACATATAAAAATAATATAAAAAATAAAAAAATGTGTGGATTTTTAAAAAAAAATAGTGTATAATTTAATATGTGGTTTTAACAGAAGGTTGTTTTTTATTAATTAAAGTTTAATTTGATATATTATATCGTTATATTTAGTATATATTATTTGTTATTATAGTGATTTGTAAAATTTTTAGTGCGGAATAATAAAAAATTTTTTAGTATATTAAGTTTTATTAAATATTAATATTTATTTATTCTTTTATTGTTTCGTTATAGTTTTGATATATTTGCTTTTTATGGAGGTATAAAAATGGGAAAACGCGGTATGAAAAAAGGAACAGGAGCGGCGAAAAGTACCGCAAAAGTCAAGATTATGATTGTTATTGGCGCTGTTTTTGCCGTCGCGGCGATTATCGGAATTATATCGTGGGTTTTGTGGTTTTCCAACACCAAGGAAATGAGAGACGTTCTTGATGTTGATACAATTTATCCGAATATACTCGCGAATGGTGTGAATATAGGCGGAATGAAAAAAGAAGACGCTATAAAAAAACTTCAGCGGGACGCTCAGGAGCCATTTGACCAAAATGAGATAACTTTTATTATTGATGATGAAGAAGTTAAATTTACTTATAAACAGTTTAATGTTAAGCTTGATATTGAGGGAGCTGTGGAAAAGGCGTATAATTACGCTAGAGAGGGCAGTATTGAGGAAAGATATGAATTGTATGAAAGGTTAAAAATTAACGATGTTTATTCTTTCGATATTGATTATTTGACTGACGAGGGAAATTTACCTGAGGAAACTATTGCTACAATCCGAAGTGAACTTGAAAAGGGACTTAAAGATAAAGTTTATTTACCGCCAAAGGACGCTACCTTAAAAAAAGACGGCAGTGGTTTTACAACTACGGCGGAGGAAAACGGACGTGAACTTGATTTAGACAGGGCTGTTGATACGGTTGTGGAATATATTACGATAGGCGAGGGAGACGGATTAACAATTCATACACCCACAAAGGAGATTGAGACGCCTGTGAAAGAAATTCAGGCGAAAGTTACGGCGGCACAACTTTCACAGGTTAAAGACGTTATAGGAAAATACAGTACAAAATACTCAGGAAGCGGCAGTTCGGGAAGGGTTATTAATATGCGAGTTGCCGCTTCCCGTTTAAATGGAAAAATAATTAATCCAGGTGAGGTTTTTTCAACAAATGAGTGTTTTGGAGAAAGCACTCCAGAAAATGGGTATAAACTTGCCGGAGCGTATATAAACGGTAAGCTTGATCAGGATTACGGCGGGGGAGTTTGCCAAGTGTCATCGACATTGTACAACGCTGTTTTACGAGCGGAACTTGCTGTTGTTGAGAGATCCAATCACTCACTTACGGTGGGATATGTTCCAAGGGGCTTTGACGCTACTTTAGCGGGGGATTATATTGATTTTAAATTTAAGAACGATACATCTGTTCCTGTGTACATAGAGAGTGGACTTACAGGCAATCAAGTATCTATAACTCTTTACGGAAAGGAAATTCATTCGCCTAACAGAACTCTTGAGTTTAAGAACACTTTTACGGGCGGGGCTTATAAAACATATAAAGAGGTTTATCAAGATGGAAAATTTATTGAAAAAGTTTATCTTTCAAGAAGCGTTTATAAAAATATAAAAGATAATGGAAACGGCGTGCCGGTTGAGGTTAAACTTGATGAGAGCACAACGACAAAAGCGTTGGTAACAGAAGCGGCAACGGAGCCAGTGTCTGTGGCTACGACTGTAAATAATGCAAGTCAGGAAAATAAGAAAAAATCTGAAACTGGAAAAAATGAACAGTCGACAAATAACAATGCAACGAGCAATTCACAGGAAACGCATACCATTACTGAACCTACACAGCCAGCGGAAAGCGCAGGTGTTAGTCCCAATATTAGTACTGACACGGATATCGATACTGATATAAACGAGAATGTTACAGATGATTTAATTATTTCGCCTAATGACGCTAATAGTATAAATTCTTCTATGTAGAAAAAAACTGTTTAAAAATTTTAGTAATAAAATTTTTAAACAGTTTTTTATATACAAATGGCGGAGACATTAATCATTTAAGATAGTGCCAGAGTTTTTGCTAAGAGAAGCTATAATTGAACGGGAAATTAATACGCCAGCCGCTCCAGCCTGAGCTAATCCTCTTGTTATACCCGCTCCGTCCCCTCCGCAGTATAAACCTTTTATTTCGGTTTCCAGCGTATTTGAGAGTTTTGGTCTGGCGGAATAAAATTTTGCTTCTACTCCGTAAAACAGGGTGTGTTCGGAGGCTATTCCCGGAGTGACTTTATCGAGAGCGTATATCATTTCTATAATGCTTTTCATTGTGTTATATGGAAGGACAAGACCTAAATCCCCTGGAATGGCTTCTTTTAGTGTTGGTACGACGAAACCTTCTTTTATTCTTTTCTCAGTGGAGCGTCGTCCTCTTTCTATATCGCCGAATTTTTGAATTATCACGCTTCCGTTTGAAAGGTCGTTCGCTCGTTTGCATATTTCTATAGCGTATTCATTTGGTTTGTTAAACGGTTCGGAAAATTTATGTGATACAAGCAACGCGAAGTTTGTGTTTTGTGAGCCTAACGCTTTGTCAGAAAATGAGTGTCCGTTTGCGGCTATTACTCCGGAATGATTTTCTATTACAACATGCCCTGATGGATTGCTGCAAAAAGTTCTTACTTGTGTTCCGACAGATGTATTAAATAAAAATTTTCCCTCATAAAGGTTTTCGTTTATTTCTCTCATAATTATATCAGATGTTTCCACACGGACACCAATATCAACC
>CANOGI010000238.1 GCA_947565475.1 uncultured Eubacteriaceae bacterium | reverse complement strand
GGCGCCAAACATAAACCTTTTTGCGAACTTATAATAGTAGCGTCGATATTATATTCGCTCATATTATAACTGTCACACAAGAACGTGCTTATGGCGTCGACAACCAAATACATATTATTTCTTTTACAAAAATTATGTATAATATTTATATTGTACAGCTGGCCTGTGTAAGTTTCATGAAGATTAACCAGCAAACCTGTGAAATTCTGATTTTCATATTTTATAAAATGTTCTTTTTTTAATTCCTCGTCTTGTCCAAGTTTTAACGCCTCAAAAGGAATTTTATGAATCTCACATATTTTCTCAAATCTTTCCCCGAAAGTACCTCCGGAAATTATTAAAAGCTTATCTTTTTCATCAAAACAATTTATGACCGTGGCTTCCATAGCACCACTTCCCGATGCCGTTAAAAATACAACCTCGGCGTTTTCATCAGCGCCCGCCGTTTTTTTCAGCAAGGCGGAGTTCTCAAACATAAGGTCTGAAAACTCCGCTGTTCTGAAATAAGGGACAATATTATTTCGGACAT
Organism: uncultured Eubacteriaceae bacterium; assembly: GCA_947565475.1. Lineage (GTDB taxonomy): Bacteria > Bacillota > Clostridia > Lachnospirales > CAG-274 > MGBC114079. Next base: position 2,949 of record CANOGI010000238.1, on the reverse strand, counting down.
CTAAAGTATGCTTGTACATTTGAGCCGGGCCGACGGTAAATAATTTCATTGAAGTCTGTCCTTTCCTTATACTTCTTTCGAAACCTTACAGCAATTTTTAGAAGATTAGAAAAAACTTTTATCAATGCTTTTTGACGCTTTCCGTGTTAAAAAAACAAAACACCTTTCGCTACGCCATTGAAAAAATCTTTTTTTCTTTTTATTCATACGGACGACGAAAGGCAAAGTTTTCCTTTCGCCATCCAGCGAGACGAGCAGGAGACTGAAAAGAGTAGCCACCTACTCAATTGAAATTGCTTTAAGGTTTAGAACGAAGTCTATTATTTATTTTTTTTCAAGTTGCCTTATTATATATTTTCCGCTTAATTTTACACTATTTCCGATATTGAAAAAACGCTCGTGAAAAATCTCGTCGATATGTTTGGCATAACTTTCATAATTGTTCAAAATCTCCTCGATTAAAGCGTTTATGCCGTCAATTTTATCAGGGTCTATGCTTTTTCCTATTTCATCTCTTAATGAAATGTTAATTGGAACAGTCTCGATTTTATCATAATCGCTGTTCATTATCTTCATAGGTGTATTAATAAATATTGTTGGTTTTTTAGTAGTAAAAGCGTATTCCCAGCATATATCTGACCAGTCGGTAATTAAAACGTCCGCCTCCATAATTGGGGAATTGGATGAGAAATCCGTTTGAATTGTTATATTTCCGCCTTCTTTCTCATATTGTTCTTTCAAGATGTCAAATTTATCGGGGTCGTTTTTAACATGCTGAGGGTGAGGTCTCAATATAATATCCAAATCTGTTTTAGAGAGGTTATCCAAAAGCTTATCTGCGCATAAATCAATAATATTATCCGGCTGCCACGACGGCGCTATGAGGATTTTTTTGGGGTTATTCTCTTTATGAGGAAGTTTTTCATATTTCTCAATCATTTCGTCAATTAAAATATAACCTGTCTCAACAAGTCTCTTTTCTTTTGTTTTGTAGAGTTTTTCCATTTCCCTTATCTCGTTTACAGCATCAACACCGACACAGAAAACAGTGTCATACCAATCGAGTGCTCCTTTTCTTAAAGTAAGAGCGCTGCTGCCCATACCGTGACAGACGTATAAATACTCAATATCGTTTCTTATTCTTGAGCGTTTTATATGGTACTTTTCCAAATCAGGCATAGTCATTACAACCATGTCACAGTCAAGTTTCATAAAAAGAGGAATAATATACTTGTCTCTTGATATATAATATGGATAAATTTGTTTTCTCTCATCTTTAAAAATATTATCCTCTGGGTCACTTGTCACATAATGTATGTCTATATCTGAATGCTCACAAATATAATCAATAATTCCGGCGTAATATTTATAAAAACCGTTTTGCTCGGAATAAAACATAAGTTTCATATTTTTTTCGGAGCAAAAGCGTTTGTAATCCTCTTTTTCTTTTTTATGGTATTTTTTGTATATCTCTTCTCTTTGTTTCTTTTTTTCCTGAGTTCTTCTCAAATACTCAAAATCAATATGCTTTTTTGGCGGCATGACCACATTTGTCAGAACCATAGCGGGAATAGCGAATAAATTTCCCAAAGTCCAATATATTCCGACACCGGCGGGTACAAGATAGGCAAAGTAAGTGGAAAATAAAATCATAAATACAGTCATTCCGTATTTATTAAAATTTCCCGCCGTGATTTGCAAAATATTTATCCTGTTTTGAACCACACACATAATCCACGCGCTTAACCCAGCGAGCACAGGTATAAGAAGTTGTATATAATTTCCTGAAAACGTCGGTTTCACACCTAAATCAAAACCAAGCAAATTGGTGTCAAAAGCTTTGATTGTGTTATAAACATCTAATAATGCCCCGTTATTAAAATCTGTTATGTTATGGATTTTATCAATCATTTGAAGTTGATAAGAACTTTCGGTGTTTTCCACGTTAAGAAAAACTCGAAGCTGTTCTATAACTGAGTCATCAATCCTAAGTATATAAGTCAATGGTTGATAAATAACGCCTAAAAGACCCATAACAAAAATAAGCTGAATGACAAGAGGAATAATTCCCAAAGAAGAATGGTAATGATTTTCTTTATAGAGTTTAAGACGAGCGTCTATATATTTATCCTTATCATCTATATATTTGATTTTCAAGGCGTCAAGCTCCGGCTGAAGTTTTATCATTTTAATTGAGTTTTTTTGAATAAACAAATTTATGGGGAATAATATAACCTTTGTAAGCAAAGTAAATAAAATTAAACTAAAACCATAATTTCCTATCAGATAATAGCAACCGCTCATCAAAAAACTCATAACGTTGCTTATAGCGTCAATTACATAACCCACAATTACACCTCTTCATCGTCAAGCAAATCTTCGGCAGTTACAACGCTTTTTCCGTCAAGAGAGGCACTGTCCTCCATTTTTAGTTCTTTTATATTATCCATTTTTCTCTTTTTAACTTTTCTGACAAATTTATTCCAAAAAATGCCCGCCGTCGCTCCGCAAGCGATAACGATACCGGCGACAATCTGTACCACATAGCTTGTTGTTGCCGGGTCGATATAGGCATAACAGCTTTCTGTGGCTATCATAAGGCAGCAGACAAGGTTTAAGTTAAACCAAAAGATTTTTTTCATAACAATTATCTCCTTAATTTTTTATGTAAAAATATACGGATTTAGACATAACAAAACGACAGAATTTTAAGTAAAAAACAATCTCCACTTTATTTTTGTCTGGCGGAGGTTTATATATAACATTAATAAACTGCCGTAATACGTTTGCCAACAGCACCGCTTTTATCTATTTTTCCGCATTAAGAGCTTTTATACCATCACGTAATCCTTTTGGTCGAGACACACCTTTTTGCTTGCAATATTCATCAAGATTTTTTAATTCTCCCTCTGTAAGCCGAACATCTACCCTCATAAGGATTGTCAGTTG
>CANOGI010000237.1 GCA_947565475.1 uncultured Eubacteriaceae bacterium | reverse complement strand
GTTATATGATGTATACAAGTAATATATTCAAAGATAATATTGCGTAGTTAAAATTATAAGAACTTGAACGAGGAAATAAAAAATTTTAAGTAATTTTAATAATAAGAACATATTTAAAACAAAAATTTTCTTAAAATTAAAAACAACGTTATATTTTGAGAAAATTTTTTATTCACATAATTTTCAGATATGTTTATTAAATAAAATTTTTTATTCATAACGCGCATAGTCGAAAACTATTTTTTTAATTTGCCACGCAAATTTATTTATGGCGGATGATAATATATGTGTTTCCCAAAAAAATGGGTCTACTTTTCGTCCGTTAAAAAGCACAGCTCTAAACATTAGTGTTTTTTTAATTTTTCAATAAAATTGCAATATTTCTTAAATTTTTAAGGAGGACTTTTTCAATGGAAACTATTTTAAACAGAAATCTCTTAACAAACGGCTTTAAATTTAATGACGATTTAAAAATCGGGACAGCTGAAAAGATGCCCGAAAAAGTTATTCAATTTGGTGAGGGTAATTTTTTACGAGCTTTTGTGGACTATATGTTCGATGAGTTAAACGCCGCTGGAAAATTCGGCGGAAGCATTACATTGGTACAGCCAATTGAGTTTGGACCTATAACAGGATTTATAAACGAGCAGGACGGACTTTACACATTACTGGCGAGAGGACTTGAGCAAGGTAAAGAAGTATGCAACAAAAGACTTATAACATCAGTAACTCGCTGTTTAAATCCTTACGCTGAATTTGATACCTATTTAGGCTGCGCTAAAAATCCAGAGCTTCGCTTTGTAGTATCAAACACAACAGAATCGGGAATTGTTTATAACAAAGAAGATATGGTTTCCGGAAAACCTCAAAATTCTTTTCCCGCTAAAATAACAGCTTTTCTCTATGAGAGATATAAAGAGTTTAACGGCGATAATTCAAAAGGACTTGTTTTCATTCCTTGCGAGCTTATTGACGATAACGGAAAAACCCTTAAAAAATATGTATTACAGCACGCGGCCGACTGGAATCTTGAAAAAGAGTTTATCGACTGGATTGAAAACGCTAACGTGTTTACAAGTACCCTTGTGGATAGAATCGTTACCGGTTATCCTCGCTCAGACGCTGAAAATCTCTGTAAAGAATTCGGTTATAAAGATAATCTTATCGATACAAGTGAGATTTTCCATTTTTGGGTTATTGAGGGACCAGAGGAACTCGCCAAGGAACTTCCTTTTGATGAAATCGGCTTAAACGTTCTCTTCACTCCAAACGCTAAGCCTTATAAAAAACGTAAAGTAAGAATATTAAACGGCGCCCACACCTGTAGCGTTTTAGCGGCATATCTCTGTGGCAAAAACACTGTCGGGGAATTAATGAAAGATAAAAAATTCTATTCTTACCTTGAGAAAGCGTTAAATGATGAAATTATACCAACACTTTCAGACCTTGACTATAATGACCTTAAATTCTTTGCCGATGCTGTGTTTGACAGATTCCAAAATCCATATATTCAGCACTTCCTTTTAAACATAGCCCTTAACTCAACCTCAAAATTCAGAGCGAGAGTTCTTCCATCAATAACTGAGTACATCGCTGATAAAAAAGAGCTTCCAAAAGTATTGACTTTCTCTTTCGCCGCTCTTTTAGGGTTCTATAAAGGTGATGAAATTAAAAACGGCGCTTTAATCGGTAAAAGAGGAGATGAAACATACGAAATTAAAGACGACGCTGAAGTTCTGGAATTATTTAAAGATTTATGGGCAAAATGTACTGTATCCGACAAATCCTCTGTTTCCGAACTTGTTAAAAAAGTTTGCTCAAATGAGAAAATGTGGGGCGAGGATTTAAACAAATTACCTGGATTCTCTGAAAAAGTATCAGAGCATTTGTTCAATATCATAAACAATGGAATGCAGTCTGAAATAGACACACTTATGGCATAATACGGAGGAAATTTAATGAAAACGGATAACGCTATCAAAATAAATGAAAATGATAATGTCGTAGTCGCTCTTTCAAACATCGCCTCAGGAGAAAACGTATTTGGAATATCAGCCGCTGAAAATATTGACAGAGGACATAAAATGGCGCTCGTTGATATTAAAGAAGGCGATAATATTGTAAAATACGGTTACCCCATAGGTCACGCGACTAAAGATATAAAAAAAGGCGAATGGATTCACACTCACAATTTAAAAACAAATCTTAAAGGTCTTTTAGAGTATGAGTACAGTCCACAGCTTACGGAACTAAAAAAAGACAGAGAAGCCACTTTTATGGGATATAAAAGAAAAGACGGCTCCGTTGGAATAAGAAACGAGATATGGATTATAAATACCGTTGGCTGTGTCAATAAAGTGTCAGAAAGAATAGCTAAAATAGCCAATGAGAAATACTCCGGCAAAACAGACGGAATTTTCACTTTTGTTCATCCTTTCGGCTGTTCTCAGTTAAGCGATGACCATATGAATACTCAAAAACTTCTCGCCGGAATGGTTCGTCATCCAAATGCCGCCGGAGTTTTGGTGTTAAGCCTTGGCTGTGAGAATAACAATATAAACGAGTTTAAAAAAATATTAGGCGATTATGACGAAGATAGAGTAAAATTCTTAATTGCTCAGGATTATGAGGATGAGGTTGAGGAAGCTGTAAAAGTAATAGGAGAACTTGTAAAATATGCCGAGCAATTTAAACAGGAGCCTATAAGCGCGAGTAAACTTGTAATAGGATTAAAATGCGGTGGTTCCGACGGATTTTCGGGAATTACAGCAAATCCTCTCGTGGGACGTATCTCGGACATTCTTGTCCAGCATAACGGAACTACCGTTCTGTCTGAGGTTCCCGAGATGTTTGGAGCGGAAACAATTCTTATGAATCGTTGTCAAACGCCTGAGCTTTTCGATAAAACGGTTCACCTTATAAATGATTTCAAAGAATATTTTATGCGTTATAATCAGGAAGTATATGAGAATCCGTCTCCTGGAAATAAAAAAGGCGGAATCTCGACCCTTGAGGATAAATCCCTTGGCTGTACCCAAAAAGGTGGAACAAGTAATGTTACCGCCGTACTTGGATACGCTGAGAAAGCTACAACACCTGGTCTTAATCTTCTTAAAGGACCCGGAAATGACATTGTGGCTATAACGGGCTTAATGGCTTCTGGCTGTCATATTATACTTTTCACAACAGGAAGAGGAACTCCTGTCGGAGCTCCTGTCCCAACAGTTAAAATCTCAACTAACTCAGATTTATATAACAGAAAAAGAGAATGGATAGACTTTAATGCGGGAGCGTTGCTTGAAGGAAAAACAATGGATGAGCTTTCTGAAGAATTTTTCCAGTATATCTTGAAAGTAGCCTCAAAAGAAATTCGAACCAAAAACGAACAGCACGATTATAGAGAAATATCAATTTTTAAAGACGGAGTGACTCTTTAAAAAAACCTGTTTATAAACCTTAAAATAGGCTAATAAATATGAACTTTATCATTATTTA
>CANOGI010000236.1 GCA_947565475.1 uncultured Eubacteriaceae bacterium | reverse complement strand
TAGGAATCAACTTAAATGATTAAATTGATTTCCTATACTCTTATGGTACCAGGTGATTTTTATTGAAAAAAGAAAAAGAAAAGTTAATGACTGAGTTTTTATCCTGTGCTGATACTCTAACAGCGTTAGGGGATAAAACAAGACAGCATATTTTACTTTGTCTTTTAAAATACGAGGGTGATTGCGATGGTCTTAGAATAGGTGATTTTGTGAAATTAACTAATATTTCAAGACCAGCGGTTTCAAGGCATTTACATATTTTAAAAAAAGCGGGAATAATAAAATCTCGCCGAGAATCCACAAAAAATTATTATTATGTTGACGCGAGTGAAAAATGTATGGATAATTTGATTAAGTTTGTGAGACATATGAAATTCTTTATGAGTATATTGCCTGACAGACGAGGTGAGGAATAGGAGGAAAATATGATTTTTTATTTTACTGGTACAGGTAATTCTCTTTGGGTGGCCAACGAGCTGTCCGAAGAGTTAAAAGAAGAGATGCAAAATATTATTGACATAAAAGAAGAGATATTTTTGGAGGACAATGTCATAGGAATTGTTTGTCCAACTTATATGGGAGATTTACCATGGATTGTAAAAGAAAGGCTTTTGAGACTTAAAATTAATCCTAATACATATACTTTTGCCATACTTACGTCGAATATGGGCAAAAGCGGTAAATCAAATGACAGCGCTGATAAAATATTTTGTACAATCGGAGGTAAGCTCTGTTCATTTTTTGATATTTCAATGCCTGGTAACTGTATTATCAGCAGTAAAAAGCAAAATTCACAAAGGTTGAGCGCCGCTCCATTAGCCGTAAAGAATATAGCTGCTGATATTATGAATAGAATTGAAAATTATAAATCAAAGGGGATTAAAGCCGAGGATAACTTTGTGGAGGATTCTTTTTTTTATAAAAATAAATCATTGTTGAGACTTTCTCCGATAAAAAGTTTTAGAATTAATAAAGATTGTAACGGCTGTGGGCTGTGTGAAAAGATATGTCCTACAAATAATATAACAATAGAAGAAAAGCACGCCGTACACGGAAATAAATGCGCCGCTTGTTACGCCTGCGTGCACTGGTGTCCTAAAAACGCCACAAGAGTAAAAATTCCAATATTGTACAGTAGGTTTCAATATCATCATCCTGACGCTAAAATTTATAAAGGAAAAATCTTGTTAAAAAAACATCATAGTTGAAATTTTTTATTTTTCACGATAAAATATACATTAAGATACCATTCAAAAATTTATTTATAGCAAGCCAATAAAAGAATGAACAGATAAGTTTAAAAAAATTGATATATTAAGGCGTTCTTTTATTGATTCGTGTTAAAAATCTCGTTAATCGCTATAACTGTGTAAACTACAAAGTCAAACATAAGATTGGGGAAAAATATGCTTATAGTCAAATTACTTGAAAATAATCAAAAGGAGACGAGATAAAAATTATTTTTGCAAAGCAGCGGAAAGAGGGCATAGCCTTAAAGCTTATGCCGACTGACGCTAACAAAGCCAAAAAGGATTTTTAGCCGCCAAACTTGTTTATTTTTCAAGTTGTTTGACTATAAAATTTTATTATGTTTTTTCTTTTTTTGTTTTAAGAATTTTTTGATTTATATAGTTATATATAGTTAAGTAATTTGAAAAGGAATAAAAAAAATATGTGAAAATTATTTTTACAAGGTAGCGTAATAAGTAATAAGTCTATACGTGGCCTATTAACACTAACGTGATAAAATGATTTTTATTTGCCAAACTTATTATTTTTAAATTGATTGATTATATATCGCTAAACGGTTTTAGGTGGGTTATTGTATATTTTAGAATTGAGAGTCAAGCAAATGGATTTATAATATAAAAATTAAGCTATATGGAGGGCCGGGGTATGAAAGACAAGTTTAAATCGGTTATTGAGGAAGTTACGCTTGATGACGCTACATTTGAAGGTAATGTTTTTGAGCCCTCATTCGTTAATATTTTCTATGGGAAAAACGGAGTTGGAAAATCCACGATTGCCCGTACAATTTGTTCAAACAATGGTGTACGGTGGCAATATGGCAAATCTAAAGATGATTTTGATATTTTGGTTTATGATACGGATTTTGTAAATGACAATTTCAGAAATTACAGGAATTTAGCGGGTGTGTTCACCATTTCTAAAACGAATATTGATTTACAGAAAAAAATTGATGAGAAAATAATGAAAAAAGCTGAGAAGTTAAGGGAGTATAATGAATTTATTAATAATGCTGAGAAAAAAAGGTCGGCTAAGGAGAAAGCAATAACTAATTTTAATAATAGTTGCTGGAGTAAAACAAAAACACTTAGAAATATTTTTGATGACGCGATTATCGGAAAGAAAAAAATTTCATTATTTGGAGCGGAAATTTTAAATACTGTGCCCATTGCTCACGATTTTAATAAACTTGAGCTTTTTTATAAAACTGTTTTTTCCAAAAATGCGAGTGCGTATAATTTGTTTATTAAAGCTGGAAAGGCGAAACACGCCTCTTTACCTGGTTACGAATTAATGGGAAAAGCGATTGTAAGCAGTGTGGAAACGCCTTTCGCAAATTTTATTAAAGCCTTTAACGCCACTGACTGGGTTCGTAATGGACATATCCATTACACTGGACGAACTAATGGAAAGTGTCCATATTGTCAACAGAAGCTTCCTGATAATTTCGAAAAGGAAATCGCGGCCTGTTTTGACGCTCAGTATCAAAATGACATTAGCGCTATTAATAAATTTAAGAATGTTTATATATCTGAGATGGAAAGTATTATTATGACTTTACGCTCCAATTTAAGAGATTCTATGCCAGGGTTAAATTTAGACGATTATGAGGCAAAATTAAAGATGTTATCGGATTCTATTACTATTAATTCACAAATAATTGATAGAAAAATAAAAGAACCGACGTCAATAGCCTCTTTAGAGGATACTGATTCGTTGCTGCTTGAAATTGGTTCTATTATAGATTCTTTGAATGAAGAAATTAAAGGGAATAATGAGATTGTCAAAGATATAAAAAGCAAGAAAATGAAATGCAGGTCAGAAGTTTGGGAGTATTTGGCTTTTATATTAAAAGATGATATAGATATATATAAAACAAACGTCCTAACGCTTGAGAAAGAACTTAACGAGTTAGACAGGAAAATAAACAGCGTTATTAAAGAAGAACGAGAACTGACGAGAGAAATAAGTGAGCTTAATAAACAAGTTGTAAACACAAAGGCCGCGATAGAAGGTATTAATAATATTTTATATAATTCCGGTTTCCAGGGATTTAGGCTTGAGGAAGAGGCAGAATTTCAAAATACTTATAGGGTGGCTCGTTTGGATGGGAGTGTCGCTGATAAGCTAAGCGAGGGGGAACTGAATTTTATAGCCTTTTTATATTTTTACTATCTTGCGAAAGGCAGTTATAGCGATAAAAGCTTGAAAGATAAAATTATTGTGATTGATGACCCTGTGTCCAGTATGGAC
>CANOGI010000235.1 GCA_947565475.1 uncultured Eubacteriaceae bacterium | reverse complement strand
CTATAGAGTGACCGGAGATACGGATATCTTTTTGCTCAAAAGAAAGGGGTTCCCCAGAGGCTATTTTAAGCTGCTCTTTAATAAGGTCAATGTCTGTAACCATCTCAGTAACAGGATGCTCAACCTGTATACGGGTATTCATTTCCATAAAATAAAACTGTCCGTCTCCTGAGTAAAGAAACTCGATAGTTCCAGCGTTTTTATAATCGGCGGCCCTCGCCGCTCTAACAGCCGTCTCGCCAAGATTTTCTCTCGTTTTTTCGTCAATGGCGACAGAAGGCGATTCCTCAAGAACTTTTTGGTTTCTCCTCTGTAAAGAGCAATCCCTCTCTCCGAGATGAACAACGTTCCCGTATTCATCAGCGAGAATCTGAACCTCTATATGTCTGGCGTTCTCAATAAGTTTTTCCATATAAACGCTATCGTCCCCAAAATTGGCTTTGGCCTCATTTTTAGCCGTAATAAAACTTTCCTCAAGCTCCTCACGTTTTCTTACTATCCTGATACCCTTTCCGCCTCCTCCAGAGGCTGCCTTAATCATAACGGGATAACCAAATTTATCGGCGAACTCAAAAGCTTTCTCAACGCTCTCGATGACCCCGTCGCTTCCCGGAGTAACAGGCACACCCGCTTCTATCATAAGTTTTCTGGCGTTGGATTTATTCCCCATAAGCTCAATAGTTTTAGAATTGGGCCCTATAAATTTTATGTTGCACTCCTCACACATAGAGGCGAACACGCTGTTTTCAGACAGAAAACCAAATCCCGGGTGAATTGCCTGCGCTTTAGTAATACAAGCGGCGCTTAAAATATTAGCCATATTAAGATAACTCGCCGAACTTTTGGCTGGTCCGATACAAATAGCCTCGTCAGCGAGTTGAGTATGGAGAGCGTCTCTGTCCGCCTCTGAAAAAACGGCTACCGTTGAAATACCAAGCTCTCTGCAAGCGCGGATTATTCTAACGGCAATTTCGCCCCTGTTGGCGATTAAAATTTTGTTAAACATAGGTAAATCACCTCAATCATAGCGAAACAATAAAATAACGTAAATCACTTTGGCGTTTCGCTCTAATAGTTTTATACATCGCTGTAGCGTCTTATCCAATCATAAAAGTAAGTTCTCCCTCGGCGACCTTTTTATCACCGACATAGGCGATACCCATTCCGATACCGGCGGATTTGCGGATTTTCGTAATCTCCACCTCAATTTTAAGAGTATCTCCCGGAGTAACCATTCCCCTGAATTTAGCGTTGTTAATGGCGCCGAAATAAGCTATTTTACCTTTAAACTGCTCAAGTGAAAGCAAAATAACCGCGCCCGCCTGGGCCATCGCCTCAACAATTAAAACACCCGGCATAACCGGCTCCTTAGGAAAATGCCCCACAAAAAAAGGCTCGTTCATAGTAACGTTTTTTACCGCTGTGATTTTTTTCCCCGGTTCAAGACTTAAAACTTTGTCTATAAGCAAAAAAGGAGGTCTGTGCGGAATTATCGACATAATTTCTTTAATATTCATCATAATAAAAAATTCCTTTCGTAATTGTAAGGCTTAATTTATAACGAAACAATAAAATAATATCAATATCCGCCATAATACGCTGATAAAATAAACACCCTGGCGGAAAACATAACCGTTTCCCAAGGTTTGGCGCTTGATAAATTATTTTATCGTCTCGCTATAGACTCGCTTTAAAAAATTTCAAATAGGCTTTAAAATAATCATAGCTCACATAGCTATTATAATACAAATTTTAGTTAAAATCAACAGTTGTAAAAACCTATTATAGAACCCGCCTAAAAACTATTAGACTTCTTTCGAAACTGTAAAATTACGACTATTCACTAAAAAAATATTTTATTCAATGCTTTAGCGAAAGGCGTTTTGTTTTTTAAACGCCGAAAGCGTTAAGAAGCATTGAGTGAAATATTTTTTTCTTTCGATACTTCTATCAGTATGAAGTTTCGAAAGAAGTCTATTATAGTCAATAAACTTAAAAATCAACAATTTAATCAACTAATTTTTGTTACTTAGCTATAATCAGACTTTTTAAAGATTTCAGACAGGTTCTCAAACAAAACCTTGAAGACGTGGCCCTCAAGGTTTTGCGTTTAACAATTTTGAAAACTATACAATTCTGAATAAAGGCTGATCATACTCGACCATATCCTCATTGGAAACAAAAATTTCGGCCACCTCGCCGTTATAAGGACTTTTAATCTCGTTCATAATCTTCATAGCCTCAATAATGCAAAGCAGGTCTCCCTCTTTTACTTTGTCGCCGACTTTTACTAAAGGCGGTTTATCAGGGCTGGCGCTTTGATAAAATGTCCCCACAATAGGAGCTTTTACAAAGTTTCCTTCCTTAATCTCAACTTTTTCCTCAGGTATAATGGTAATAGGAACAGATATTTCCTCCGCCGGTACTATAGTCTCCTTTTTCTCTTTAACACATGAGAAATCACCGCTCTTCACGATTCCGCCATTTTTGCTCATTCTAACATAAAAATCGCCTTGTTTATATTCAAACTCCGTCAAAGCCGAACCGTTTATCATTCCAATAAGCTCTTTAACATTGTTATAATCCATTATCTTACTTTCCCTCCCACTTTTTAATACAAAGAACGGCGTTATGCCCGCCGAATCCCAAAGTGTTTGATAAAGCGTATTTCATTTCTTTCTCAATGCCTTTATTGGGTACATAGTTAAGGTCAAGACCCTCGTCAGGAACTTTATAACCTACAGTAGGAGGGACAAAATTCTCCATAAGAGCTTTGATTGAGGCGATAGCCTCTACAGCCCCTGTCGCTCCCAAAAGGTGCCCCGTCATTGATTTTGTGGAACTTACTGGAATGTTATACGCCTGTTCTCCGAATAAATCTTTTATGGCGGCTGTTTCTGATGAATCGTTAGCGCCTGTGCTTGTGCCGTGGGCGTTGATATAAGTTATGTCGTTTTTATCTACCCCGCCCTCGTCCATAGCCGCAAGCATGGCAAGTCTGGCGCCCTCTCCGTCCGTTAATGGGGCGGTTATGTGATTGGCGTCGCAGGTTGAGCCATAGCCGACTATCTCAGCGTAAATATTGGCGTTTCTGTTAAGCGCGTGCTCAAGTTCCTCAAGTATGAGAATGCCGGCGCCCTCTCCCATAACAAAACCGTGTCTCTCAGCGTCAAAAGGAATTGACGCCCTCTTTGGGTCATCGCTTGTGGAAAGAGCCTTCAGAGAAGTAAATCCCGCTATTCCTATTTTAGTCACCGACGCTTCCGAGCCTCCGGCGATAATAATATCCGAATAACCATGTTTAATGTTTCTGAAAGCCTCCCCAATGCAGTTAGTGCTCGTGGCACAAGCGGTAACAGTGGAGGTACACGTGCCCCTCGCGCCAAATTTAATGGCGATATGTCCCGCCGCCATATTGATAATAGCCATGGGGATAAATAACGGTGCGACCTTTGACGGGCCTTTGTCATACATTTTAATAACTTGCTCCTCAATAGTACCAAGCCCGCCTATTCCTGAGCCTACCATAACT
>CANOGI010000234.1 GCA_947565475.1 uncultured Eubacteriaceae bacterium | reverse complement strand
TTTAACGTTAAAGAACTTGACTCTCTCGGAAAGCAGATTATTGACGCTTGTATGAAAGACGCTTCTGTTGAGGATTACTTTAACCTTATTCCAAAACTTTAATATCGCTTCATAATTTTTCCTTTTTATATATATATGATAAAGATAAAGGCGTGTCAATTTGACACGCCTTTATCTTTTATAAAAAATTTTTCAACACTGTCCACAAAGCAAATTTACTAAAATTACAAATAAATTATATGGCAAATATTTTAACTATTTGGTTAATTTGTTGAAAAATTCAATTTCACTTGCTTTTGAGCGAAAAAAATAGTATTATTAATATAGAGGGATATTTTTTAGAAAGACAGACAACCTTTATAAAAAACCTAAACTATACCTGTCGTTTTTTATATATTTTTTTAATATATAGTTAAATTATTAATGTGAAACAGTGAGATAATCTATAAAGCGCCGATAAGTCAAATACTCTGAATCGCGGCGTTTCACACCGCTTTATATCCAATGTGAGTTTACACTTTCTATGGATATAAAAGCAATTACTCTGACTTAAAGAATATGAATACTCACTATACCAATTAAATTCAAAAATTATCTTCAATACCTTAATCAGTGTTTCCGTAATAATTTTCTATTAAAGAAGGGGGAATTATATTATGCTTAAAATATTGTTCGTATCATCGGAAGTGTCACCTTACGCTAAAAGCGGCGGTTTGGGCGACGTTGCCGGTTCTTTGCCTAAAGCTCTTAAAAATAACGGCGTCGATGTAAGAGTCGTTTTCCCAAAATATAAGACAATTAAAGACGAATACACAAAATCAGCCGAGTTTGTCGGTTCATATAAAATAAAACTTGAATGGAGAGAGCAAAGTGCCTCTGTGTATAAATTGCAATCGGATGTGCCTACCTACGTTATAGAAAACGATTATTACTTCTCAAACCGAGACGGTTACTACGGCTATAACGACGACGGAGAGCGTTTTGCCTTTTTCTGCAAGGCGGCTTTAGACCTTTTAAATACAATTGATTTCGTGCCTGACGTTATCCACTGTAACGACTGGCAGACAGGGCCTGTGTGCGTTTACGCCAAAGATTACTACAGCCGTTATTTGCCCCTCTCAAACATTAAAACGCTTTTCACAATCCATAATATTCAGTATCAAGGAATATGCGGAAGAAATATACTTGGCATAATGGGGCTTAACGATGGTTATTTTACCTCCGATAAATTAGAGTTTAACGGAATGGTAAGCTTTATGAAAGCGGGAATAGTTTACGCCGACGAGGTAAGTACCGTGAGCAATACATATTCCTATGAAATACAAACGGGACATTACGGTTATGGACTTGACGGTCTTCTCCGAGCGAGAAAAAACGACCTCTCAGGAATTGTAAACGGAGTGGATTACTCCCAGACAGACCCGTCCACAAGTAAATTGATTTACAAAAACTTTGATATAAACGATATATCCGGCAAAAAAGAAAATAAAAAGAAATTGCAGGAGGAACTCGGTCTCCCTGTTAAAGACGTGCCTATGATAAGTATAATATCAAGGCTTGTTGACCAAAAGGGAATAAACCTTGTGATAGACGCTATAGGCGAAATACTCTCAAAAGACGTACAACTTGTTGTGCTTGGCACAGGTGACGGAAGATATGAGTATATTTTAAAAGAATTCGCATATCGCCACCCTGATAAAATCAGCGCGAATATAATGTTTGACAACACTTTGGCTCAGAAAATATACGCGTCCTCCGATATATTCTTAATGCCGTCTCTCTTTGAGCCCTGCGGGCTTGGACAGCTTTTTGCCATGAGCTACGGAACAATTCCCGTTGTAAGAACCACAGGCGGGCTTGTGGATACTGTTACCGAGTATAATTATGACACAAAAGAGGGAAATGGATTTACTTTCCACGACTATATAGCCAGCGGAATGATGTGGGCGCTTAACAACGCTATACACGCTTATTACACCGATGATTGGGAAAATATCGTTAAAAACGCTTTTAACACTAAATTCAGCTGGGATAACTCAGCTAAAGAGTATATTAAATTATACGAAAAAATTATGGCTAAATAAACTATACAAAGGGGGTGTGAAAAAACAATTTTTTCACACCCCCTTTTTCCCTATACGCATTAACTTAAAAAAACTTAGTCTTTAAGCCCAAAACCTGACTTCTTGGTCAAAAATCGGCTTATATCGCCCACGCTTATTCACGGCGCTATTAGAAAAAGAAACAAAAAAATTTTACGCTAAACTGCCATTTCGCTGACTTAGGATATAATTTTTTAAGCGAAGCGTAGTTTCACGTTTTAAAGTTTTTAGGTCAAGAGTGCGGCGGAAAGAAAAATGAGTTC
Source organism: uncultured Eubacteriaceae bacterium (assembly GCA_947565475.1). Taxonomy (GTDB): domain Bacteria; phylum Bacillota; class Clostridia; order Lachnospirales; family CAG-274; genus MGBC114079. Next base: position 1,195 of record CANOGI010000234.1, on the reverse strand, counting down.
TCCCTCCCTTTTTCCTCTCATATATTATTATAAGAAATAGACCAAAATTTAGCGGTCTTAAATTTCTTATCATTATTATAAAAGGGGATTTATCTCATGACGTGTGAGACAAAAAATATATTTAAAACAGCCGCCGTCTACACAGGAACCGTTTTGGGCGCCGGTTTCGCCTCAGGAAAAGAGCTTGTCAGCTTTTTTGTGTGCCACGGTATGTCTGGCATATTTGGAATGCTTCTTTCCGGCGTGTTTTTCTCTTTAATAGGATTTTGCGTTTTAAAAATCGTCTATGAGCGGAAAATAACAAATTATCATGACTTTTCCGTGTACATTTTCGGCGAAAAGCTCGGCGTTTTATCTGAGTGGCTCGTATGCGCTTTTCTTCTTGTGCTTTTCTCGGCGATGATTTCAGCGGGAGGAGAAATGAGCCACACCGTTTTTAAAATAAGTCGTCTAAAAGGTGAGATAATATTAAGCCTTTTATGTTTTATAACGTTTTTATTTCAGCTTGACGGCTTTGTTGACATAAATACTCTGCTCGCCCCTATACTCGTTATAGGCGGGATATTCACGGGTATATATATTTATATATCCCCTCCAGAGGCGGCACAAACATTTAAACCTCTGCTCTCCAATTTTCTACATACCAAAAATTTTGTAACGTCGTCATTGATTTATGTTTCTTATAATATAATAACAGCGGTAACGGTACTCGTTTCCTTAAACAGCCTTATTTCATCCAAAAAGGTGTCTGTTTTGGGCGGAACGCTGGGAGGCGTATGCGTGTGCCTTTTGGGAATATCAATGTCTCTGCCCCTGTTTTCTCAATACAGCGGGATTCACTCGGCGCAGATGCCTATATTAAATATCGTTCTCGACTACAACATATTAAAATATATATACGTAATAATACTCCTTTCGGCGATTTTCACAACCGCCCTCGCTAATGGTTTCTCCCTTATACAGAATTTTGAGAACAAAAAAGGCGGAAAGCTTTTTATAAAAATCTTTTTAACTCTGTGGGGAATCGCCGCCGCTCAAATCGGTTTCTCAACATTTATAGAGCACGTATATCCCTTTTTTGGAATAATCGGCCTTTTTGAGGGAATTATGATTATACGGGCGGCTATTAGAAAAGCATAGATATAGTCAAATCACTTGAAAACCCGAACAAGTTCGGCGGATAAAAATCCTTTTT
>CANOGI010000233.1 GCA_947565475.1 uncultured Eubacteriaceae bacterium | reverse complement strand
ATTATGGAAAGCTCATATAATAAAAATGATGTAACAATACTTTTAAAAGATATAACAGGATTAGTAAAACCTCAGCCAACAGAAGAAAGAGAACGCCTTATCCAATCTGGAAAACATTATTGTGAAATGCTTCCTATAGAATATGTCCCAAGCGAAAGATATATGAGCGCCTACAAGGAGGCTTTGAAAAACTATTCAAAGCCTACAGCCATAGCAATTGGCGAACTGTCCGATAAAATAATAAAAAAAAGAGGAAAAAATATAGTATTAGTATCTTTAGCGAGAGCCGGAATCCCTATAGGAATTTTATTAAAACACTATATTACTAAAAAATATAATATTTCTCCTCCCCATTACTCAATTTCAATAATACGGGGAAGAGGAATAGATAACAATGCTATGAGATACTTATTGAATAGACATAATCCAGAAAATATTTTATTTGTTGATGGATGGATAGGAAAAGGAGCTATTCTTAATGAGTTAAAAACAGCCGTAAAAGAATATGATGGTGTATCCTCTCAGCTGGCTGTAATATCCGACCCTGCGTATATAACCGAGCTTTATGGAACAAATGAGGATATACTAATACCCAGTTCCTGCTTAAACTGTACTGTTTCAGGATTAATAAGCCGAACTTTTTTTAGTGATGACATTATCGGCAAAAATGACTTTCATGGCGCCGTATATTATAAGGAATTAAAAAACTCAGATTTATCATATCAGTTTATAAATTCTATTGAATCTAACTTTGAGTTTAAAACAGTTCAAAAACTAAAAAATAACAAAATAAGACCTAAAAATACAGGCCTTGAGGAAGTGGAGAAAATAGCCAAAAAATTTAATATAAGCGATATAAACTTCATAAAACCGGGAATAGGAGAAACAACAAGAGTACTTTTACGAAGAGTGCCTTGGAAAGTCCTGATAAATGAAAATAATAAAAATGATATTTCACTTAATCATATAAAAAGTTTAGCGGAAGAAAAATCTGTACCAATAGAATACTTTCCATTATCTAACTATAAAACATGTGGAATTATCAAAAAAATTTCTGATTTATAACCATAGAGATTTAAATAGAAAACGTATTTGAAAGCTCTAAGACAAACGCTAATGCTAAATAACGTGAGTTCGACGGAAATTTATAGTTAATGAGACCTTTTTCTATCGCAAAAAGGTTCTAAACCTCAAAAAATACTCTTTAAATATAAAAACCTTGGGCTTTCAGCCCAAACCCGACTTTTTTGTTCAGTGCTTTTGGCTCTGCCAAAAGTCGGCTTACGCCGCCCGCACTTCTTCGCGACACATATTGAAAAAAATTTAACAAAAACTTCTGAGCAAAACTACACTTTGCTGTTATTTTTAATCGAACTCACGTTAAATAATAATAATTTTATAAAAATATACGTGTCATCATTTTGGTTTTCAGATACGCTAAAATATAAACTATAAAAACAAGTTATTATCTCTAATGTATTTTAAACTTTCCACAGCACTTTGTAACCCTCTTACCTCAATCAATTTACTGACATTTTCGTTAAAAAGGTTATATTGTTTTAAGAGAGACGAAATGTGTTTCCAATCTATTCTTCCTTTTCCCATTGTCATATGTTCGTCATAAACCAAGTTATTATCATTAAAATGAAAATGCTTTATAAAAGGCGCGAGTTTTTGAAACCACAATTCAGGATTTCGGCTCATTACCATTAAATGCGCGATATCAAGACATATACCAAATCTTTTTTCGTCTTTCATACTTTCAGAAAGCTGAAATAAATACTCCGGAGAATCATCAAGCATATTCTCAAAATATATCTCAACATTACTGCTGCACTTAAGAAGTTTCTTCAGGGCAAGTATACTTTTTCCAAGCCATTCATTTGTATACCATTCAGAATGGGCGAAACTGGGACTAATATTTGTATGAAAAATAACGCCTTTACATCCAAGCTCCTCTGCCACCTCAATAGATTGCTGCATTCTATATATACTATGATTTCTTATTTTCTCGTCTAAACTAAAATGTATCATATCATAAAAAACGCCATGTAAAGTATCTATATTATAAGGTCTATTTAAACTTTTATATATGTCTATTCTTCTTTTAAGCTCATCTTTATCATCTAAAATATAAGGTTTAAAAAAATCATTATATTCAAATCCCAAAGAATTCTTTTCGGCAAATTCAACACAATTATTCAAGTCGTTTAATTCAGGTATTATCGATATCATGACTTCACCTCTTCAAATAAATGACCTATTTTTGGATCCTCATTTTTAGATCTAACAACGGCTTCAAATAATTTTAAAACCTCTTTGTCAATTTTACCCTCATCGGCCATTTTGTGTAAAACGTCAAAAGCTTTTTTTTCATCCATAGCCTTTTTATACGGTCTGTCACTCGCGGTTAAGGCCTCAAATATGTCTATAACCGTCAATATTCTTGACTCAAACGCGATTTCATCACCTTTTAGCCCCCTCGGATAACCGCTTCCATCAAGTAACTCATGATGAGCTCCCGCCCATTTTCCTATACAAGAAAATCTTTTTCCAAACGTCATATTATTGAGATATTTTTCCGTATATATAACATGAGAATTTATAATCTCTCTTTCCTCCTCAGTAAGATTGCCTTTAGGTATAGAAAGACATTCCGCCTCCTCCGGAGTTAAATAATCGATTTTTTCCCCATCAGAGTCTACGTAACACTTTTTCGCAATATTCTCTATATATTCAATTTTTTCTTTATCCAAAAAATTTTTTTTATTAATTTTCTTAACCTGTCGTTTCATTTCTTTTAATTCCGCTTTTGTTTTAAGCCATTCCTCTCTCGAAATTTTTCCCGATAGATAATCAATTTTATACAGCGATTTTAAATAATCGAAACGTAGCAATATAATATCTATCTTACAGCCTAAACGAGTTGATTTATTTATTATCTCCCTCGGAACAACAATTTTTCCTATATCATGCATTAACGCAGCAAGTTCAAGTTCTTTTTTGTTATAAACATCAAAAAATCTGTTATACTCGCCTTTTTCATACAATTCATTTATATAGTTCACTAAAATTTGAGTATAAAGAAAAACATTTCTTGAATGATAATAATTATAAGGATTCCTTTTGTCAATAGCGTCAGTAAAAGCCTGAGTAATTGAAAACATAAGATCCTCAATTTCCTGTACATATTTCATATTTGAAAGAGCGATAGCCATTTGAGAAGCGAGAGATTTTATAACCACCTCAAACTCTTTTGAAAACGGTATAATCTCACCATTCTCATCAATAGCGTTAAGAAGCTGGAGCACGCCGATAAGCCTATCCTCGTTATTAACCAAAGGAACAACAAGCATAGATTTTGTTCTGTACTGGGTCAGTTTATCATAATTCCTTGGCCCGCTGAAATCAAACTCGTCACTTTCATAAGCATCTTCAATATTAAGCATTTTTTTATGAATGGCTGAGTAAGCGCATATATTCTCATCTTTCATTAAAACCGCCGGATAAAACTCATCATCTTTAAGCCCTTGCTCAATATTAAGAGTTTTATTTTTAGTAACACAAAAT
>CANOGI010000232.1 GCA_947565475.1 uncultured Eubacteriaceae bacterium | reverse complement strand
CTAAAGCGGGGATTTTGGTTCATAATGTTTGCGGTAATTTAGGTTGGCATAGAATGACTTCAAAGGAATCAGCAACAGCTGCTAATAAGCTTGGATTTGAAAAAACAAATTACAGAGCTAAAAACGGAGAACCGATTTATTACAATAAAAAAACAAAAACATATATTAGTCAAGATATCGGTTCAGCTGATGGTTCTGGTCCTCATAATGGTGGTGTTTGGAAACAGGCAAAGTCTCCGGAAGCATTAAATAGTAAGAGAACTAGAATGGGCACGTATGATATGAATTTAAATAGAATTGGTGATTAAATGTATAAATACAGAATAAGTAAATATAATCCTATATTTCGTAATTCAGCGGGAAAATATATGAATGATGAGTGGACTTCTATTTCAGATATAGGAAAGATATATAATAATAAAAAATTTACACAAAATGAATATATTGAAATAGAGAATAAATATATATCTGCAATTATGTTAGTTGTAAAAAAAATGAATATAGATAAAATGCAAGTTAATAATTTATATGTTTGGAAATCTATAAAAGATATTTTGTATGAAATCAAAAAGTTTCAATATGGTGAATTGTATACAAATTCAATGTTAAAGCTTTATAAAGATATTACTAAAAATATTAATATAGATAATATAAATTATACTCATCTAACTAATAAATATCTTTGTAATGTCAGAAAAAATAAGATTATTCTGAATATAGATAATTCTGTTGAATTTTGTAGATTACTTTTAAGGGAAGATATAGGCGGTAATTTGGTAGCTTTAAGATGTTTAAAACTATTTATAGGGGATGATTATTTAATGTATATTCATACATCCATATCACTAAAAAATATTATAAGCGAAATTGAAGGTTTAGGATTATTTGTTGAGGTATTAAATAATTAAGACAAAACAAATAAGAAAGTATATTATCTAAAAAACGCCAAAATAATTAATTATTGTTATTATAAGAACTATTTGATAATAATAAGATGATAAGTTTAAAAAAGAAAGTATAGGTAGATAAAAATTATCTATACTTTCTTTTTTTATATGCGGAAAATTCAACTCAAACTATTTTAAGTATTGCGGCTGGAGGAAACAGAAGCTATTTGGGAGCGCGTTGTCAAGATGATAAGAAAATGTATTATTTAGGTTGGGGAGAAAATATAGCGGTGGAGCCTGAGGTGTTATCATCATATTATGAACAAGGTGAATGCCGTTTAACTGCAGGCGGAAATAATTACGCTATTTTTTATAAAAGCGGATATATTGATTATTATGAAAATGATATTATGAAATGTTACAATTTAAAAAATTTAAAAGATGTAAAATTAGGCTACGATTTTGGGCTCGCTCTTGATAATTTGGGGGACGTTTATACTTTTGGAAATAGTTTTTACGGAGATGAGAAAGTAAATTCACGGTTAAGTAAAATAAATATAAGTAATATAGAAAGTATGGCAGCTGGAAAAGACTTTGCTATATTTATTGACAAAAATGGTAATTTCTGGGGACTTGGAAACAACAAATATGGACAGCTTGGAAATGGAACTACAGAAAAAACTGATGAACCTGTTAAAGGTATGACTATAGATTTTGAAATGAATGAGACGGTTTTAGCGGTATCGGCAGGTTATAATCATACATTAGCGATAAAAAAGGATGGAACAGTATGGGCGTGGGGAAATAATGATTGCGGACAGCTTGGAAATGGAACCACAAAAAATAGTTATATTCCTGTTCAAGTTAAAGGTTTAACCGATGTTGTTGAGGTTTCGGCTGGATATAATTTCAGTATAGCCAGAAAGGAAGACGGAACAGTATGGGCATGGGGAAACAATGATTATGGACAACTTGGAAATGGAACAAATAAATTAACAGATGTGCCCGTTCAGGTGAGTCTTACGGTTTCGGCAAAATCGATTACAGCCGGATATGACCATTGCGGGATTGTGGCGACTGACCAGACAGCTTGGACATGGGGAAGAAATAATTATGGCCAACTTGGGGACAAAACCAACACAAATAAATTCACACCGGTAAAAATAAGTCTCACTTGTCTTGAGAAAATATCGGCGGGTAAAAGTTTTACAATGCTTTTGAAGCATGACGGAACGTTGTATACTTTTGGAAGAAATGATTATGGGCAACTTGGGGGTAAGAAGGATTATAATAACAAACCAATCTCAATTATGGTAGACGTAAAAGATATATCGGCGGGAGAAACACACGCACTTGCAGTAAAAAGAGACGGAACTGTATATACGTGTGGTTATAATGTAAATGGTTGTTTAGCGTTGGGAACAAATGTAAATCAAATAGACATAACGCAAATACAGGGAATTAGTAATATAGTAAGCGTTGAGGCTGGCAGAAACGCGAGTTACGCTCTAAAAAATAATGGACAGCTTCTTTTTTGGGGTGATTCCGAATCTTCATTAAATTATGGGAGCAACAGCCATTTGGAGGGAAACAAAGCTGTTTTTATAATTGACTGGGGTAATATACGAAAGATATCGGCTGGAAGCGGGTATCAGATGATTATAAAGGAAGACGGAACATTATGGGGGTTTGGGTATAATGATTATGGTCAGCTTGGAATAGGGACAACTTTAAGCAAGTATAATCTTAATGTTATTAGTTGGGGAACTGTAAAAGATTTATACCCAAGTAAAGGAAAAGGAACTGTGAGTGAGCCATATCTCATTTATGATATTAATGATTTTGATAAAATAGGAAACAACCTTTTCGCGTATTATAAATTAATGTCGGATTTGGATTTTAAAAGTTTAATGAGAGTACCTATAGGAAATTTGAAAAATCCTTTTAAGGGAAGTTTTGATGGAAATGGGAAAGTGATGTCAAATTTAAAAATTAATTTTCCAAATATGGATAACGTAGGTCTGTTTGGCTGTACGGAAAACGCTATAATAAAAAATTTAAATATTGTAAACGCTGAGGTTGTGGGAAGAACAAATACAGGAGCTTTGGTTGGAAAAATGAACGGAGGTTCACTTACTGGCTGTACTGTTGTCAAAGTTCAAAATCTTTCACTCGTGGGTTTGGCTGAGAATAATGCTTATATATCTGAAAATCAAATTGTGGAAAATGGAGAGGTTGACGCGGTTGAAAAAATAATTAATGTTGAAAAGGGCAAGAATAATAAAATTATACTTACAGTTGATAATATGCCTTTTATAAAATCAACGGTATATAAAATAGAGTATGAGGCGCTAAAAGTACAACCCGTGTCTATTGGAGAGGAGTATGAGGAAAATAGCGCTCAGATGGTAAAGGTGGAAAAAGGTATAAAAGTAATATATGATAAAGACGGACTAATGAAATTTACAATAGACAGAAATGATAAGAATTGGAGCGGAGCACTTGTTCCAATAGTATTTGAGGGACTTGAAACCGGAACGACAACTATAAAATTTGAGGTTGAGTAGGAAAGGAGAAAGAAAATGAGAGAAAGAGCAAGAAAAGGGATAGCGAAGATAATAATGGTGATAACGCTGATAGAGTGTGTAATATCAGGGAATACATATGTAAGAGGGGAGATATTGGAAGATAG
>CANOGI010000231.1 GCA_947565475.1 uncultured Eubacteriaceae bacterium | reverse complement strand
TCTTTATATACCTTGCCTGATGATTTTATTCTTTTTACTATATCAGAAGAAAGAAATTTAAGTATTTTTTCCGTGTTTATTGATTTAGCCTCTTGTGTTGAGAGGATATTAATTTTTACAAGCTGTTCTATATGTTTTTTTATTTTTTCTAAATCATAATTAATGTTAAAATCTATATGCTCTAAAAGAGTATGAACGGCGGTTCCTTTCTGAGCGGCAGAAAGTCCTCTGTACTCTTTGGTGAAATTAGGCGATGGAAGAGTTGTTGGAATATATTCCTCATTTTCATACATTTTTCTTTTTATTTCGGAGATGGATGTTATAATTGGAATGTTTTTTATTTCACAATTTGGGTATGTCCAGTTAAGTCGCTTTTGTATTTCTTCTTTTAGACCGCTGTAATCTTTTGAACTGTCAAGATTTAACAATTCAGAGTATAATTGTTTTTTTTGTTCCGCTGACTGTTTCTCAGAAATATCTAAAAGAGAGCGGTTTGTTATATTTATTTTCCATTTTGAACAATCGTTGTACAGTTCATCGTTAATTATGTATTCTTTATCATAAAATTTTCTCAAAGGTTCTCCAGATTTATGTCTCGAGAGAGAGGAAACAATAATTTCCATAAAGCTTTTTATATTCTCAATGAAGTCATAGGAAAATTGTTTATCTGAAGTATTTGAGTTTTTTAAAAGTCTATACATTGTTTTTTCAAAATTTTTTATATTTCCGACCAATATAAGTTTTTCTCTTGCCCTTGTTAAAGCTACATAAAGAAGCCGTATTGACTCGGCGATTATTTCTTCTTTGTGTTTCATATATATGGAACGCTGTGAAATAGTATTAAATTTTATATTGTTTTCTATGTCTTTAAATTTGGTACCTATCCCAAAATCTTTATCAGCAGGGGAAGAGCTGTTGTCAAAATTAAATTTTTTATTAAGTCCGCATAAAAATAAAACGGGATATTCTAATCCTTTGCTTTGGTGTATATTTGTAACGATTACAGCGTTACGCTCATCTTGGGAAATTGTTTCATTTTCATTGAAATCTGTCTTTTTGATTTTTTCAACGTATTTTATAAATTTAAAAAGCCCTTTTGAATTTGTTTTTTCAAATTTAACAGCTTTTTCCTGAAGAACTTTTAAATTTTCACGTCTTAAATTTCCGTTTGGAAGTATTCCAACATAATTATAGTAGTCCGTATCGTCATATATTGCTTGTAACAGCTCGTTTATTGTTGAGTTTAAAGAAATATTTTTCCATTTCTCAAAATCTGACAAAAACATATTTATTTTTTTGACTATTACCGTTTCTCTGTTTTTATTTTCGGGTGTAATGTATCTGAGAAGAGCGGAGTAAAAAAATTTTTCAGGAAGTAAAATTTTTATTTTTGCAAGCTCCTCAAAAGTAAACGAGTATACCGGAGAATGTAAAACAGTGAAAAGCTCAATATCTTGATAAGGGTTATCTATTATGCTTAAAAATGAAAGCGCCATTGTAACTTCAAGGCTATCGAAAAAGTTTCCTTTCGTTTTTGTTGAGAAAGGTATTTTCTTTCTGGTAAATATATCTTGAATAGTAATGGATATATCTTTTACTGAATACGCCATAATTACAATATCTTTGTACTGAACGGGTCTGTATTTTTTTAAATCCTTATCATAAATATGAAGTTTTTCGGTATTTATCATATATTCTATTTTATCAGCGATAAGCAGAAGCTCAAGCTCTGTATTCATTAAATCATTTAGTTCATCATTTTCAAAATCATCTTTTTCATCATATGAGTTAGGGTCAATCGTGATTTCATCGTTTTGTATTTTATCGGAGTTTATAAGTTCAAATTCTACAAGTTCAGCGACATTTACGCCCTCAGGCTGAGCGGGAAAATCCGCTCCATAGTAAAGCATAGCGTTTTCATCATATTCTATGCCGGAAAATTCTTTTGTCATAATTTGTTTGAAAATAAAGTTTATTGCTGATAATATACATTCTCGACTTCTAAAATTTTTTGCGAGGTCAATCCTATATCCAGTGTTTTTTGTTTTTGAGAAATCAGTTGTGTATGTTTCATATTTTTTGGCGAATAAATAAGGATTAGCGAATCTAAAACCATAAATACATTGTTTTATATCGCCGACCATAAAACGGTTAGCTAACTCATTCTTTCGCGATATAAGCGATAGAATAGATTCTTGAAGCTCACTTATATCCTGATATTCATCTAATATAATCTCATCGAATTTAGTTTGAAATTCTATCGCTGTGTTAGAGGGATTTCCTTTATTGTCAGAGAGAACATCTAAAGCGAGGTGAGAAATATCATTAAAACTGAATGTGGATTTTTCCTTTTTTTTATTAAAAAATCTCTTAGAAAATTCTTTAATTATATCTCGTAATGTTTTCATTATAGGATATGTGTTTTTTGTAATCTCAAAAGATTTTTCCGAAAAATAATTTAAAAAAATATAAAATTTATTTAATTCTTCAGACAAATCTTTTTTTAGCTCTAAGACAGAGTTTTTAATTTCACTGTTTACGGAGGTTCTTGAATCTATTAATTTAAATTTCTCATTTAGCAAAAACTCAATATTTTTAAGATTCTCTTTTAAAATTTTCTCACATTTGATTAAATATGATTTAAAATCCTCAAAAGAGGCTATAAACTTTTCGCTTTTTTCAGGATGCAAGTAAAGCAGATTTAAGATTTTTTCATTATAAGAATTGATTTTACTAAAGGAAGACATAATTTTTTTCATTATGAATTTTGCCCATTTAGTCTCAAAAAAATTTTCTTTGTTATTTAAATTAAAGTTTTCAATACTAATATCAAGCCATTCAAATGGGTTAGGCATATTAAGCATAATAGTATATATTCCTAAAATATATTTTTTAGCGTTTGAGTCAGTATTTTTTGGATAGTTGTCAGAAAAGAAGTTTATAAAATTTATAAAATCATTTTCGTTTTTTTCATATAATTCCTCTAAAAGTTCCTCTAAAATTTCTTCTTTTATAATATCGTTCTCAGAATTATCAATTATTCTAAAATTAGGGTCTATATCAAGTAAATTAAAATTTTGTCTTACTATATTTAAACAAAAAGAGTCTATTGTTGAAATATATGATTTATTTAACAGTGTTATTTGTTTTGATATATGCGCCGCTAAAAAAGGGTCTTTTTCCTCTATGTCTATAAAAGCCTCCTCAAGTTTTGCCGAAATTCTTTGACGCATTTCTGACGTCGCGGCGTCGGTAAACGTTACTATCAAAAGAGAATTTATATTTTTTGGACTTTCTTTATCTATTATTTTTTGAACTATTCTTTCAGTTAAAACCGCTGTTTTTCCTGAACCCGCAGCGGCTGATACAAGAATATTACAACCGCTTTGAGTAACAGCCCGCCATTGTTCATTAGTATATTTTACTTTCATTATATTAATCTCCGTTTTTTATTTTAGGAAACACTGCGCAAAAGACACTAAAAATAATTTTTTAAATTTAAAGTTTCCGTTGTTGTGCCATTTAAAAAAATAATTCTAACACTTTAACTGACAGAGGAAGTCCACGGCTTTTTAAGCGGGGTACTTACTTTTGTATTCAGGGGAAGCGTAAGCT
>CANOGI010000230.1 GCA_947565475.1 uncultured Eubacteriaceae bacterium | reverse complement strand
GTATATTTCCGCAAAGGAATTATTGTTTTTATCAAGAGAACATTGGAAAATAGAAAGTATGCATTGGATGCTTGATGTTGTTTTTTCAGAGGATAAATGTAGTTTTTTTAATGAGAATGCTCATATTACTTTGAATATATTTCGCAAATATGCGCTGCCTTTACAAAAACAATATATATCAGCTTTGCCTAAAAAAGTTTCTGTTAAGAAGAATATGCTGAATTGTCTTATGAATGATGATCTTTTATTGAAAGTTATTTGTCAAGAATAATTTTATGAAACGAACGTGGTGAAAAGTTTGTATGCCCTTGACAATAATAAAAAAAACTGATATCATAAAAGGGATAATATATTATTTTTTATATTTGAATAAAATAGTAAGTGGTTTATTATATTTATTGTTTTATTACCGATAAGACAGTATATAAATAATTTTTTAATGATTTTGTTTTATAGTTTATAAGGAGATGAATCGCTATATGGACAAAGATATAATGATTATAGTGGATGATCAAGAAATTAACCGAGATTTGCTTAAAGAAATTTTTAATGATAGTTTTAAGATTTTAACCGCTGAGAATGGGCAGGAGGGAATTAATTTAATTAACAGAAACAAAGGTCGTATAGCCGCTGTACTTTCTGACCTTATTATGCCCGACGTTGACGGATTTGATTTGCTTAATTGGATGAATAAGAACAATCTGATTAATTCCATTCCTGTTTTCGTTATAACAAGCGCCGATGATTTTGATATGTTAAATGATTGCTATAAATTTGGTGTGGTTGACACAATAGCAAAGCCTTTTATGCCAGAGTTTCTTAAAAAAAGGATTCAAAACGTTATTGAGCTTTATAAAATGCGTTCTAAGCTTGCGGACATAGTTGTTAATCAGGAGAAAGAATTAATTAGCCAGGCGAAACGGCTTAAAGAACAAGACGCTAAGCTTTTAAATATGAATAGATCGATTGTTGATATGCTTGCTACAGTTATTGAGTTTCGTGATTGTGAGTCAGGTGAACATGTAAAGAGAATAAGAACGCTTACGGTGCTTATCCTTTGCGAGTACATAAAAAATCATCCCGATTGCGGAATAACTATTACGGATCTTTTAAATATTGCTGATGCGTCTGTTTTACATGATGTTGGCAAAATAGCTATTCCGGATACAATATTATGTAAACCGGGAAAGCTTACGAAAGAGGAATTTGAAATTATGAAAACCCATACTCTTGAAGGGTGCGGAATGCTTGAGAATATACCTCAGATTTTTGATTCAGAGTTATATAGTTATTGCTATGATATTTGTAGGCATCATCATGAACGTTGGGATGGTAGAGGCTATCCTGATGGTCTTAAGGGCGATGAAATCTCAATTTGGGCTCAAGTAGTTTCTATTGCGGATGTTTATGACGCTTTAGTAAGTAAACGTGTATATAAAGACGCTTATGCTCCGAAAAAAACTCTTGAAATGATTTTTGGCGGTGAGTGTGGAGAATTTAATCCGGAGCTTCTTGACTGTTTTAAGGCTATCTGTGATACTGTGGAAAGTTTTTACAATGGAATGGAAGTTGACCTTATGCAAGTTGCATATGATTGTTATAAAAATATTCAAAACTAAATATTTATTAAGAAAGGATAGGTTTTATGCTTGAAAGAATAAGAGCTCTTGGCGCTAATATAGACGAGGGACTTAAACGTTTTATGAATAACTCGTCATTGTACGAGAGATGTATCAAAAAATATATCGCTCAGGCTGAAAAATGTAATATGCTTGACGAGATAAAGAATGGTGATTTTGAGAACGCCGCAAGAAGCGCTCACACTATGAAAGGAGTAGCTAGTAATCTTTCTCTTACGCCTCTTTATGAGTTGTATGCTGAAATTGTTTTGCGTATTCGTGAAAACAATACAGAGGGATTAGAGGAAATCGCTGAGAAATGTGTAAAAATTGAAAAAGAGTTTTGCGATGTAATAAGTGAGTATCAGTAATTGCATAAACTGAAATTTTGACTTAAAAAAGACTATTTAGAAGATTATTTTAATCTTTTAAATAGTCTTTTTATATGTTTTATGTAAATGAGAAAGAAATAAAAATTCGAGAGTATGCAAATAAGCGTGTGAGAAGGAAAGATAACTATTGTTTAGTCAAGACTACGAGAATCTTTGTGTAACAAAAATTCTCGTAACCGATGGCGAAAATATTCGCTTTTATATTAAGTGGGAGTGTAAACTCCCACTTAATATAAAAGTAAGGGGCTGTGAAAAAATAAAATTTATCTGAAAGAAAATTAAAAACTCTTTTAAATTTTATTTTTGCTACAAACTTTAGAAACGTAACGCCATAGGCTAAAATCCGCAAGACAGGCTTTGCTCGTCTGAGGACAGGAACTTTTTTTGCACCGGTTTTTGGTGCGGAAAAACATGGCTTGTTCTTTCCTTAAACAATTTGCGGGAAATGAGTACATTTCCCGCAAAAGGGGGTGTGAAAAATTCATTTTTTCACACTCCCTTTTCTTATCGGTTAAAATATAAGAAACTATAATTAAAATTTATTAAAAATTCCTGTGTCTTATTGTAATTAGAAAGTTATAATAAGTTTCATTTGATTTTTCAATAGTATTATCTTTATTATTATTAAATATTGACATTCGTGCGGTTTTAATTGACGTTGATGTTAATTGTATTGATTAAAAAGATATTTTAATGTAAACTATACTAAAAATTATTTAAAACTCTTTTAAATATGTATACTGTAGTAGTTCTACTGTTTAAATTGAGGTTAGTGGAATATGGTTGTCAAATGAAGCGGATTTTTATATATTTTAATTAATTTTTTTATTTGATAGCGATAATTATAATATGTGTTAAAGTATGCTGTGATGAGATATTTTAATTATTAGGAGGATATTATGAAATTTAGGAAACAAGAAAGATTTTCGAGAAAAGCGTTTTTTGTGTGTATGGCTATTGTTTTTACGATGTTAAGTAATACTTTTGTTTTTGGCATTACTGAGAACACAGAAAACGATGGATTGACTCAATCGGGTATTGAGGTCGAAAATTTAAATGTTCACGAAAGCGTTACCAGCGAAGCAGGAGTTATTTTAGATAATAAAAAGACTCCTGCTTTAGTACCAAATGTTATGAAAAAGAAAGATATTGTATTAAATCCATATATGGGAAGTCTTGACGCCTCTATACATAACGATTCATATGGAACCGATGTAGTTGGCTCAGTCGCTCCTATTGGAATTTATCCTGAGATATCTTATGGGATGGAACCGGATTCATATAACGCTACGCCAAACGCTTATTATGATGACAACGGAATGGCTGTCGCTGCTTATAGAGGCGGAGTAGCTATAAAAAAATTAGCGAGGGACTCAGTGACAGTCTTAGGAAGTTTTATTCCCTCAAGAGATGAGGAAACATCTTATTCTGTTCAAACCTCATATTCTTTTGTGGACAATAAAGGGAATATTGTTTTTCCAACGAGTCATGGACATATTGTGATAGCTCAAACTACTGATAATAATGGAAATGTAATGGAAGTTTTTAAGAAACTTATGGATGTTGATATTGTATCAGAAGCAAAAAAGGCTCTTGGAGATGACATAGACCCTAATATTTTAAGT
>CANOGI010000229.1 GCA_947565475.1 uncultured Eubacteriaceae bacterium | reverse complement strand
CACTAAACCATTTATAACCTTATAAACCACTTTGTCAAGCAGAGATTTTGAGAAAATCGCCGCTAAACACACAATTATGGTTATAATATTAGCGACTATGCCAAAAACAAACATAAAAGTAAACCAAAAATTATCAAGTAAAATACTAAACTTAAAAATCATAGCGGTAATTCCAAGAACTATGAGAACCAGCTTATATTGTATCGTATTCAAAAGCAAAGCTATTGTAGACGTCGCCACAGAAACCCCGTCTTTAGACATATAATAAGCGGCAACCGGCTGCCCCCCTGTAGCTGACGGCGTAACGGCGCAAAAATAAAAATCTATACAGCCGTATATAAAACATAAAAACCTGTTAGCCTTGCCTTTTAACGACTTTATAATAATATTGAGGCACTGTCCCTCTCCCGCGACATATATAACAGCCATAATCACAGATAAAATCAAATATCTGTACTCGGCTCCTTTCACGGCGTTTATGATATTGTCAAAATCACAGTCTTTAAGAAGTAAATAAAATGTCGCTGTCACAAGCAAAACGAAAAACATCATACTTAAAAAATAACGATTTTTCTTCTCTTTTATAACGTTATCCTTCTGAAGATTTTCCATAATATTCTCCTATACAAAAAACAAAAGTTGTTTTTGATATTGAATTTACAAGCCGAATATTTTTCATATTTTTGAATCTATTGAATTTGTTAAACCATTCGGCATTTCCTTAAATGATTTTACCATAATTAAATAAAATACACAATAGATATTATTAACAAATCTAATAAAGAATGTTTTTTTAATATACTATATATTTGGCGACACCACCCAGCAAATAATGGCGCCTCTCAATCACTGCTTACTCCACCTTATTAAAGAGTATCTAAAAACTAAAATTATATAAATTTTTCAGATAATTAAGATTTTATACAATTTAAACAATAGTCATAGTCAATCAGCCTGAAAAATGAACAAGTTCGGCGGCTTAAAAATTTTTTTACCGCGTTAGCGTCAGTCAGCATAGGCTTTAGGTTTTGCTCTCCTTTCGCTGCCTTGTAAAAAATTTAATCTCGCCTCCTTTCGCTTATTTTCAAGTAGTTTAACTATATAGAATTTTCAGGTGTAGTCGGATAAAGAAAAAATATCTTATAAAAAATCCTTAAATCATAGAACAATTTAAGATTTTTTTATAAGATATTTTTTCTTTATCCGACTACTTATCAGCTTTTCATCTACAGAAGAATAACAAAGGACAAACAGCCAATTTTAATAATAATTGTTTAATAATAATTGATATATTAGGAAATTATCTCATTGCTTGAGACTCCTCCCAATCCCTAAAAAGTTAATATTACATCCAATAATCCAACAACAGTTCTAAAATAGATATATGATAGAAAAACATTTTACAAAAGGAAGTACCTCCGCTTAAAAAGTGGGACACTTCCTTAGTCTGAAAAAACTAAATAAATACTTTAATCCTGTTCTTTAAGGGAACAACGACTATGACAGACAAAATAATTTTAATAATACATCCAGGTATGAAAGGAATAACCCCCGCGGCGAATGCCGCCTCAAAAGTAAGCTTGTTTAAATAAGAAAGCCACACTGTTCCAAATATATAACAAATAACCGTTCCCATAACCATACCAATGGCTAAAATAATAACCCTTGCTACTCTGTCTTTAGAAATTCTCTCACCTATCTCATACCCCAAAGACGAACCCAACGCGCAAAAGAAATATCCTACAAGATAGCCACCTGTAGGCCCCAAAATAACCCCTATACCAGAACCACCTTTGGAAAACACGGGCAAACCGACAATTCCTATGAGCATATAAACAACAAGTCCAACAAGAGACTTTTTGGTTCCAAGAATAACAGAAAATATGTAAACAGCGAATGTAGCGAGAGAAATAGGAACAGGACTTACAGGCAAAGTTAAAGAAAAAGGGCTGATTACACATAAAACAGCGACAAAAATAGCAGTCCGCGTGATATTTTTAACATTAGAACTCATAAAAACCTCCTTAAAATTTTATAAATTATTAAATAGCAACATTTAAAATCACATAAACGTTTTAAGTCTTTCTCTTAAAGTAACAGCCGCCATACCGGCGATAATAATTTTTACGGTATCCGCTGGTATAAACGGAATAACTCCCGCCGCTAAAGCCGCCTCAAAAGTAAACTTGTTTAAATAAGAAAGCCACACTGTTCCAAGCGTATAGCAAAAGAAAGTTCCTATAACCATACCCGCTATTGAAACAATTATTTTCACAATCATGCTTTCAGATAATTTTTTCCCAGACTCATAGCCTAAAGACGAACCGATAGAACAAAAGAAATACCCTATAAGGTATCCACCTGTAGGTCCTAGAACAACGCCTACTCCCGAACCTCCGTTTGAAAACACAGGCAAGCCGACAATTCCTATAAGTATGTAAACAATAAGTCCCATAAAAGACTTTTTCACTCCAAGAATAATGGAAAACAAATAAACAGCGAACGTAGCGAGAGAAATAGGAACGGGGCTCACAGGTAAAGTTATGGTCAAAGGACTTATTACGCATAAAACAGCAACAAAAATCGCTGTTTGAGTAATATTTTTAACATTAGAGCTCATAAAAAACCTCCATAAAAAATTTTTCAAAATAATTGTCAACCTTTTTTTAATAAACAGTTTACAATTATTTTAAATCAAAATATTTTAATTGTCAACCCTAAATTACAAATAAGGTAAACAAACCATATCAAAGGCTATTTGTATTTAGTATAGCTTTTACTCACACCCAGCTCAAAGGCAGCTGGTCACAAAACTTACACTTTATCGCCCCCCTTAAAAGCCTTATTCAGAGAAAAGAGTCTTGCCTTTTTTCAACTCTTAAAGTGTAAATAAATATTGAGTAAAATATTTTTTCCTGAATCTATATATTTTGGAATTGCTATAATATTATATTAACATTTCTTTTATTTTTGCCGAAATATATAATGTATATATATTGGTATAGTCAATCATGATACACAAAATTGAAAAATAAAAGGAGGAAGAAATAATGAATATAAATGTTAATCAAGCGCGAAATGGCGTGGCAATGAGGCAAATGTATCAACGAAACAATAACAAAAGAGCCATTTCCATCGTTTCGGAAAAAAATAAAAGCGCGTGTGACAATTTAATAGAAAACTCTAAAAAACTTATAGAAGATAAAAAGAAGCAAATTCAAGAAGTAAAAGCGGATGACTCAATTCCTGAAAATTTAAAAAAAATTAAACTTGAAATCCTCCAAGACCAACTTCAAGAACTTCAAAATCAGCTTAATAAAGCTATAATGGAAAAACAAAAACAAGAAGCCGAGAAACTCGCAAGAAAACAAAACGAGAAAGCTGAGGAGAAAAAAGATAATGTAAACGGAGACACAAAAACTCAGCGTTTTATTGACACTTTTTCAAAAGTGGCGTTTACCTTTGACAGTATTCAGAAAGATAAGGTTACAAAAGCTGAAAAAGAACGAGATATAGCGAGAATTGAGCACGAAATGGAACAAGACACGGGAAGGGGTATAATAGGCGATAAAGCCGATGAGCTGTATGAAAGCGCTCTGGCGTCAAGCAAACTTAATAACAAAATTGAGAAAGAAACTTCTGAT
>CANOGI010000228.1 GCA_947565475.1 uncultured Eubacteriaceae bacterium | reverse complement strand
ATGATAAATATAATACAAATAATCTATAAAATATTTTTCAAACAGGATAAATTTTAATATTTAGTCCCATAAATTTTTAACTTAGACTATAAAAGATTAATTAATCGGCATTTCCTTAAATATAATAAGAGTATAAATAAATTATAAGAAGGCGAAAATTTTGAAAATTGACAAAAAATTTTTAACCGGCATTTTAGTTGGAATAATAATAGTACTGTCGGTGAATTTAATTGTAAGAACATTTACAGATGATAACGGACAAAGAAAACTCGCTGAGATTCAAAGAGTTATAGATGAAAACTTTTCAGGCGAGATTGATAAAGAAAAGCTCAAAGATTATATGTATATAGGTTATGTAAGTGGCCTTGAGGACAGATATTCTTATTATATGAATAAAGAAACCTTTGAGGACTTTATAAAACAATCTGAGGGCTCTTATGTTGGAATAGGAGTTTCCACAAAAATAGATAAAAAAGATAACAAAATAAAAATAGTCTCTATATTTGAGGGAAGCAACGCTTCTTCCGCTGGTATACAAATCGGCGACAAAATAATAAAAGTATCGGGAACCCCTGTAGACCAAAGCAATTATACGGAAGCTGTAAACGCCATTCGAGGCGGTGAAGACACAAAAGTAAAGCTAACAATTCTAAGAGAAAATGAAAATAAAATTTTTGAAACAGAGGTTATACGTAAAAATATAGATATTCCTACCGTAAACGGAAAACTCTTAGAAAATGAAATAGGATATATAAAAATAAATGAATTTGACAGGGTTACATATAATCAATATACAACCGCGTTTAATAATCTAAAAGAACAAGGAATGAAAAGGCTTATAATTGATTTAAGAAACAACCCTGGCGGACTTTTGGATACAGTCGTAAAAATAACTGATTCCCTCGTTCCCAAAGGCACAATAACTTATGTGGAAGATAAACATGGAAATAAAAGTTATGAATATTCTGATGAGAATTGCATAAATATGCCTCTCGTAATACTTGTAAACGGTAACAGCGCAAGCGCGTCAGAAGTATTGTCAGGGGCTGTAAAAGATTTTGGGGTTGGAAAACTTGTAGGTGAAAAAACTTTTGGAAAAGGCGTTGTGCAAAACATTTTTAAATTAAGCGATGGAAGCGGTATAAAAGTTACGATAGCGAAATATTATACTCCAAACGGAATTTGCATACATGGAGATGGAATACAGCCCGATTATGAGGTAAAAAGCAATAACCTTAACGATGATTTCTTTGAACTTCCTAACATAGAAACAGATAACCAATTACAAAAAGCATTGGAAGTTGTAAAAACAATAAATTGACATTAATATAACGTAATTTAGACAAAAATTTATAGTTAATGGAACCTTTTTCTATCGCAAAAGGGTTCCTGACTTCCAAAAATGCTCATTAAGTATAAAAACCTTAAGGTTCTGCCTCATTCGCACCAACTTAAAAGATTAAAACTATGGGACACTGTCTCACACCCGGAAGGACTTTTCAAAGGCTTGACCTAAACTTTATAATGCAAAACTTTCGTTTTGCTATTATTTTTCATCGAACTCACGTTAATCTATCTTTAAATATTAATACTATGAAAACATAAAAAAATTACCTTTGCCATATTTAAGCAAAGGTAATTTTTTTATTTATATATTTGATAAAAACTAAAGCGAATCTAAGTACCTCATTTTAAAAACTATGTTACCTTATTCACCTGTCTTTTCTACAAAATACCCTACTCCGTAGAACAAAGCAAAAGCTGGAATAACATATACAAAAACACGAAACATAGGTAATATGGTAGACTCAATTACAATAGATAAAGAATTCCAAGACGGCATAGTCCCAACTAAACTTTCCTCGCCAAAACTTCCACCGTAATTAACAGAATAATATAAAATTGTTAATAATCCTACCACTAACCAAAGCGTGCCAATAAATTTACATAATTTTGCCATATACAACAACTCCTCACTTATAAGCATATTTAATTTAGTTCATAAAAACATTATCTCTTAAACTACTATTTTCTAAAAAATATAACTTTCTCATAAATTATTTTTTAGCGGCAAGAGCTTTTTTTCTCATTTTCTCAGAAATGTTTTCCCAAAGTTTCGCACAGCAATTAAATAATACGAACGGAGCAACCGTACACAACAAAATCGCTATAGCGGTTAAAAAAGAACCAAATCCGCCGTTATGAGTTCCCAAAACGCTAACAAAACTCAAAATACCAACGACGAGCCACATGGCACCCCAAAATTTTAAAAAGCTTTCCATTATTGAACATCTCCTTTTATAATTGTTATATTTAAGAAACGCCGATAAATAATATTATAAGAACTTTAACAACAGAATAAAAAAATCTTTAGCGTTTACCCGAACACTAAAAGCCTAAAAACTTTTTAACAACTTAAAACATTTTCAGCAAAATATATTTTTTCATTCTCGCCCTCATAACTATATTTTATATATAAATAGTCAAAACCCGTAAGCGAATTTATTTTTTAAATTCCTTATAACGCACGTCAAACAGTTCAACAAAAATTTTTAACCCTAAAACAAATCACCGTTTATAAAGATAATAAACTCAATTCCCATAGATTAAAAATATTTTAAATACCCCCTGTCAAACTGTATAAATAAAAAATTTATTTAACCGACATTTCCATTATGTTGCCTATGTAGTAAAAATTTTAAACAATATACAATTTCATATAAATAATTTTATCATTTTTTTTATTTTTTGTCAAATAATTTTTCAGAGAAACACATAACATTATTTACATTTCACAAAAAAAATTAAATCAAGACTATCTTTTTTAACTTTCATATAATAATCTTATCCCCAAACCATAATCAATTATCGCGCGTCTAAAAACCCAGCACGATTATTAATACATCTCTTTTTAAATATTGAATAAAATTGCACAAACAATAACTTTAATAAAAGCGATGATGCCTTTTTCATTTATCAAAATATTACCTATTTTTATCTTTTTTTACAGAATACCCAAACTTACCCAAATATTTTCCAAGGCCATAATACTCTCCGTGAGAATAACACAATGGTTCACTTTTTTCAAAATTAAATCTTCCTGTATTATCCATATATTTCTCATCCGCCAAAACCGCCACTATTTTAGCAATAAACATATCATGACTGCCAAGCTTAATAATATCCTTAACCTCACATTCAATATTAATAGGACTTTCTTTTATTGCGGGACATTTTACCACACTTGCCCTTTCCGCTGTCAATCCCATCTCATTAAATTTATTAAAGTCCCTGCCTGAGCGAACCCCGCAAAAATCTGTAGCGAAAGCAAGTTCCTCTGTGGTAATATTTATAATAAATTCACCGGAATTTTTTATTATATTATAAGAATGTCGCTCTGGTCTAACCGAAATATACGTCATCGCCGGGTCGCTGTTCACAATGCCTGTCCAAGCAATAGTAATAATATTGCTTCCCTTATCAAAATCCCCGCAGGATACCATAACCGCCGGAACAGGATAAAGCATTGTCCCCGGTTTCCATACTTGTTTACCCATAAAAACTCCTTTCAAATTTTAAGTATTCAGAAAAATCCGCATTTTAAATAACCCTTAAATTTTAAAATAAAACATATTTTAAGACTTA
>CANOGI010000227.1 GCA_947565475.1 uncultured Eubacteriaceae bacterium | reverse complement strand
GAATTATGGCGGAAGTAGAAGAGTATACAAAACGAATGAACGAGGCCTATGGTATGCCGGAGAATGTGAGAAAACGCCTTGAGAAAGAAATAGAGCGTTTTAAAAGAATGGCTAACTCATCAGCGGAGGGAACTGTATCAAGGGATTATATTGAGCTTATTTTAGATATGCCGTGGGGAGTTTTTGACAAGGAGAACGACGATATTAAAAACGCTTGGAAAGTTCTTGACAAAGACCATTATGGACTTACGGAGGTAAAAGAAAGGATTGTTGAGTTTTTAGCTGTGAGAAAAATATCAAAAGATATAAACGCTCCTATTATTTGCCTTGTTGGGCCTCCGGGAGTTGGAAAAACCTCTATTGCTAAATCTGTCGCGAAAGCTCTTAATAGGAAATATGTGAGAATGTCTCTTGGGGGAATAAGCGACGAGGCGGAAATAAGAGGACACAGAAAAACTTATGTAGGAGCTATGCCGGGGCGCATAGTCTCTTATATTAAAAACGCCAAAACAATGAACCCTTTAATTTTGCTTGACGAAATAGACAAAATTAAAAATGAGAGAAGAGGGGATCCGTCGTCGGCTCTTCTTGAGGTTCTTGACGGGGAACAAAACTTTTCTTTCAGGGACAATTATCTTGAGGTTCCCCTTGATATTTCAAAGGTTTTGTTTATGTGTACGGCTAACAGCGCCGAGGATATTCCGACGGCGTTAAGGGACAGGCTTGAGATAATTAATATAGGAAGCTATACCCACGAGGAAAAGCTTAATATAGCTTTAAAATATCTCGTATCAAAGCAGATAAACGCCAACGGGCTTGATAAAAAACAGATTAAGTTTTCAAAGGAAAGTATATCCGAAATTATATTGGGATATACAAGAGAGGCGGGAGTACGTACTCTTGAGCGCCTTATAGGAAAGGTATGCAGAAAGTCGGCGAAGATTATATCTCTTGAGGAGGAAAGCTGTATTTCTGTTAAAAAGACAAATCTCGAGAGGTTTTTGGGTGCTAAAAAATATAAAGAGGAATATAAGGATAAAAGCGATAAGGTCGGAGTTGTGACAGGTCTCGCTTGGACAAGGGTGGGGGGAGACACTCTTAGTATTGAGACGGTTATTATGAAAGGAAAAGGGAATTTTAAGCTTACGGGTAATGTAGGAAAAGTTATGGAGGAATCAGCGAACGCCGCTATAAGCTATGTAAGGGCGAACGCTGATAAATATGGAATAAAAGAGGATTTTTATGAGGAGACGGATATTCATATTCATATTCCCGAGGGAGCTGTTCCAAAAGACGGGCCATCTGCTGGTATAACGATGACGCTGTCGATGATTTCGGCTCTTACAGAAAAACCTGTCAGGCATAACGTGGCTATGACGGGGGAGATAACTCTCACGGGCAGGGTTCTGCCTATCGGCGGACTTAAAGAAAAGATTATCGCCGCTAAGATGTTTGGGATTGAGAAACTGATTTTACCTTTTGAGAACGAAAGCGATTTTAAAGAAGTTCCGGATTACGCCAAAGAGGGAATAGATGTTGTGTTTGTTAAGGATATGGAGGAGGTTGTTAAAGAGGGTCTGGCAGTATAGAATATATATGCGGAAATAAAAAATGGGGCTGTCGCGAATTATCAGGTTATAGAGTGATTCGTGTACAGCTCGTTTTAATTGGGAAAAAACTATGACGTATTATAGTCAAACTACTTGAAAAGTGAACAAGTTCGACGGCTAAAAATTCTTTTTGGTTTTGTTAGCGTCAGTTAGAATAGGTTTTGGGCCATGCTCCATAGGCACTAACTTAGGAAAAACCTTGGGTTTAAGCCCAAACCCGGCTTCTTTGTTCAGTGCTTTTGGCTTTGCCAAAAGTCGGCTTACGCCGCTCGCACTTCTTTGTAGCTCTATTGAAAAAAAGAAGCAAAAAACTTTTGCGCAAAACTTCGTTTTTCGAGATTCGGCAAAGCGAAAGTTTTGCATTATAAAGTTTAGGTCAAGCCTTTGAAAAGGCCCTTGGGGTGTGTGACAGCGTCCCACGGTTTTAATCTTTTAAGTTGGTGCTAATGGTGGTTATGCTCTCCTTCCGCTGTTTCGCGAAAATAATTTTTATCTCGTCTCCTTTTGCTTTATTTTCAAGTAGTTTGACTATAACTATATAATTAATCTATTTTTGTTTTCAAGTGATTTGACTATAATGGCGCTATAAAAAGAAAAGACTCAAACCTTTAATGGAATGAGTCTTTTTTGGGGGCTTAATTTAGTAAGCCTATTTAATTAATTTACTCAGAATAACTTTGGTTTTTAAGAGTAAATTTAGATACGGTCGATTTAAATACGGCAGACTGGCTGGCGAGCTCTTCTGAAGCCGCCGCGCTTTCCTCAGAAGTCGCCGTGTTGTTCGAAACAACTGTAGCGATTTGATTAATTCCAATGTTTATTTCAGAAATAGAATTTGTCTGTTCTTTAGAATCGTGCGCTACTTCATTAGAAAGAGTTGATATTTCGTCAATTTGGTTTACGATTTTTCTCACTGTGTCAGCTGTTCTGTTTACAATTTCGCTTCCCTGTTCAGCTTTATTAAGAGATTCGGCTATGAGGTCTGAAGTTTCCTGAGCGGAAGTTTGGCTTCTCGCCGCAAGAGTTCTTACCTCGTCCGCCACAACGGCGAAACCTTTACCGTGTTCTCCAGCTCTTGCCGCCTCAACAGCCGCATTAAGAGCGAGGATATTTGTCTGGAAAGCAATGTCGTCAATAACTTTGATAATATTTGAGATGTTATTGGAGGACTCATTGATATCGTCCATAGCTTTAAGGAGATCCTGCATTTCGTCTCTTATGCGGGTCGCGCTTTCTTTAGCGGTATCGGCGAGTTCGTTCGATTTAATAACATTTTCTGTATTTCTCTCAGCGTTTTTAGAAACAAGACCGATTGTTGCGGTGAGTTCCTCAACGGCGCTTGCCTGTTCAGACGCGCCCTGAGCGAGAGCTGTTGAGGAATCGGCGATACTTTGTGAGCCGATTGCAACTTGCTCGGATGACATAATAATTTCTTTAATAAGCTGATTGAAATTAGCGATGATAAGGTTAAGGGAATCTTGAATTTCTTTGAAATCGCCTATATAATTATGAGTAATCTCAACATTAAGATTCTGATTTGCCATATTTTTCAATATACTTGAAATTTCAGCTATATATTCTGACAATACGTTTATAGTATAGTTTATATTTTCAGCCATTTCATTAAATTCACCTTTAAACCTGTCGGCGTCAATGCTGAAATCGAAATGCCCTTTGGCGAGATTGTTTAAAGCGTCTTTTGTGACTCTGATAGGCTCAGCCACATTTACAACAAGAATATTAAGACTTTCGATGATTTTTTTCCACTCACTTTTAAGTGTGTCTGTGGATATTTCTATATCAAGGTTACCATTGTTGATATTGTCTGTAATTTCGGAGATGGAAGAGCTGATTATTTGAATATGGTCCTTCATTTTATCAAGGGATTCGTGAATAATAGCTTTTTGACCGTTAAATCTCGGACAATCATATGAGAAGTTGCCTTCAGCGTATTCATTAATGCTCTTGCTAATAGTAGTGAATTCATGCGCTGTGTCGCTTAAAATTTTATTAATGGTTTCAGCCATGACAGAATACTGACCGTTATAT
>CANOGI010000226.1 GCA_947565475.1 uncultured Eubacteriaceae bacterium | reverse complement strand
TTCAACAGAAAAATATGCGGGTGTTTTGTGTGCATTTAATACCAATAAAATTGAAAACTGCTATTACGCGAAAAAATATCCCAGTTATTCAGGGGTTCCTTTTTCTTCTAATGATGCGGAAACAGAAGCAATAGAAGTAACAGAAGATGAGCTTAAAAGCTATGCTATGATATCCAAGCTCAATAAAAACAATTTTTATACATATCAAATGGATATTTACGGAGCCAATAACAACTATCCTTGTTTAAACACACAGGAAAGCGGCACTATGGGCATTGTTACAAGCCATAAATCCGGAAATTACAAAGGAGAATTTGAGCTTAATGTCAAACTTGAATATCCCAACGGCGGTACATATAATTTATACTACGCCATAATCGGAAAAAACGATTCGTTCCTGCCTTGTTCATCTCCAATAAGTATAACGGACAAAAACACCGCAATAATCGTTTATGTCGAAAACGCATTTAACAAAAAAATGCGTCGAATGTACAAACTTGATTACAGACTTGCCGACCACCCTGTTTCAGCAAGCTATGACACAGGAAAATACAGCGAACCACTGTCAATCATACTCACAAATGATGAAAAAGGCGCTGAAATATATTACACCACTGATGGAAGCGATCCTAAAAATGGTACTCGCTACACAGGAACAATTCCTATTTTTAAAAACACAACTATTCTAACAATAGCAAAAGTAAATGGTGAATTTGGTGATGTTATAGAATATGAGTATAAAATCTCACCTGTCATCACCCCAAGCAAACCTGCTGGAAGTTATAGTTCACCTTTCAGCCTAACACTTAAAAGCAGTCTTACTCCCTATGAAATCTACTACACCACAAACGGCTTGAGCGACCCAACAAAAGATAAAGACCAAGCAATAAAATACACAGGAGCATTTGAGATTTTCCGTTCAACAAACCTTAAAGTGGCGGCTTGTTTTGAAGGCGAATGGAGTGATGTATATACTTTTTATTACGAGTTCCCGCAGGCAGAAATAACAGCGTCAATTGAACCTGGAGAATATCCAGATATTCAAACAGTTGATTTTTCCTGCAATCTTCCATACGCTGAATTAGAAATAAGAAATTATAATACACAAGAATATTATTCCTCCTCAGTGGAAATATATAAAACAACAACATTAAATGTAACAGCAACATATAAAGGGGAATATATAAATTCAAAGAATTTTGAATATATTCTCCCACAAGCGGAAGTGACATCAAATCCTCCCCCAGGAAGCTATAACAATATTATACAAACAGAATTAAGTGCCAGTGTTCCGTCTTATAAAATATACTATACCCTTGACGGAAGCGACCCTGAAATAAATGGCATACAATACACAACTCCTATTGAGCTGGACAAAACTACCACAATAAAAACGGTAGCAAAATATAAGGATATTACCATTAAGGAACAAGACCTTAATTATACATTAGATTTACCCTATGTCAATGCCAATTTCGAAAGCGGGGTTTATTACGAAGCTATCGATGTCACTCTTTCATCAAACAATGCTTTTTATGACATATACTACACTACTGATGGGAGTGACCCTAAAAAAAGCGGAATTAAATATACTTCGCCTATTAAAGTATCAAACTATGCCATCATAAGAACTGTTCCAGCTTTCAACAATATTTTCGGCACATCATCAACATATAAGTATCTCATTTTATCAGGTGACTTGAAGAAACCTTATATTACAGCTGATTTCGAAAGCGGAACTTACTACAAAACACTTGAAGTAACCCTTTCTTCAAGTGACCCTCTTTATGATATATACTACACTATTGATGGAAAAGACCCCTATATATACGGAATTAAATACAGCTCACCAATTAGAATAAAGACTTCCTGTATTTTAAAAGCCGTACCTGTCTTTGTCAGCGAACAAGGCACACCGTCATCATATGAATATCGCATTCTGGCGGGAAACAGTCCTGATATATCGGCAGACACTATAAAGCTAGAAAAAGGTGAAAGATATTTATCTATATATTTATCAGCTATTAACAAATCACCATTTACAGAACCGGCCGACATTTATGTTGCCCTATATAACAAAAAAGGATCTCTTTTGAATTTAGAAAAAGTATCTTATGATATTGAGCCAACTTCCTTTATTACTTATCTTTCTTGTGATCTTCCGCCGGAAATTCCGGAAGACGGATATTTTAAAATCATTTGTTGGTCAAAAGATACAATGCACCCATTGTTTGACTCACAAAAAATTCCTGTTTCTGAGGTAAGTAGTCAATAGCCTGAAATACAACAAAAAAAGGTGATGTTAAAAAATGACGTTATCATTTTTTAACATCACCTTTTTATTTTTAGATATTTCTTTGTACATTTGTTAATTCAACTCATTCTAAAATGGAAAAAATGTTTAAAATATTTATGATACGCTCTTTTTAATGCCACAAAATATGTTTTACAATAGGATTCTTCTTTTAAGTTTATCTTAATAAAAAGCGAGTCGAAAGTAAATATTACAATGTTACAATTTTTCATATAGTTAAAAAACTTGTACGAGTTATTTTTCACTTAGAGAAATTTAAAGAAGCGTATGGACGTTAGTAGCTGACTTTCCATATATATTTCCTTTTTTGAGTGTCTTAACAACACTTTTTTTGTCACGCAATTTTTAAGGTACATTTTTTGTAAAAATTTTCAGTTGATTATACAATCAAAATAATTTAGAATGAAAAATATGGTTTGGCTATTGACTTAAAGCTATTATTGATGTTAAACTATACTTATGAACGTTTATAAATATAATTTTTATTATTATAATATAAATTTTATCCATATTTGTTTTTAATACTTTTTTATATGTTTTATTGTAAGAAAGTATTAAAACTTTTAGGAATTTTATATTTGTAAACTTTTAATAATTATTAGAGAGATTTAATATATGTTCTAAATTAGCATATTTTGTTTTTAGGAGGAATAGATTATGTCATGTTTTGTAGTTTCAGCGACTACAGCAGTTATTACAACCGTTGCGACAAAGATTATTGAAAAAAAAGAAAAAAATAATGAAATTTAAGCGGATACAAAAATAAAATTTTCAAAAAAATTAAAATGGCTTAATAGTATGCTTTGGGGAGGTTCAGCGCTTCTCGCATTTTAGCATATGTGGCATGGAGAGTTTGTACCATGGTTCCCATTTTTGACAAATATGTCTGATTCCGCAAGTATAAGGGAAATGTTTTATGAAATGGCGACAGTGGGAGTTATTATGACAATTTTTGTAGTAGCTTTTTGGGCATGTATGGTTTTTGTATCAAGTGTTTTGGAAAGAAAAGTATCAAAATTAGATACTGTAAAACAGGAGGTATAATGTATGACATTGCTTATAACTGTTTTTGCGGCTATTATTACTACTATTGTATGGTATAATAAGGGTTTTAGTAATAATATGAAGCTTGGCACATTATGCCTTATGTATTGGGGAGCTTTTCTTATGTGGTTAGCTGATGCGATTTTTGAGTATATTGAAATAGAATCCGCTTATTTCACACCCTCCATTAGAGATATGATAAACGATACATATTTAGGATTTTCAGTTGTGGCGCTTGGGCTTTTAATTTGGCTTATTATATTATTTATTAAGGATCCTGAAGGTATTGTTAGAAAAGCTTTA
>CANOGI010000225.1 GCA_947565475.1 uncultured Eubacteriaceae bacterium | reverse complement strand
GTATACCCCCCTCCCGAGTTATATCCCCCATATACGTTATATTGCTGGTTTCCATAAGGATATTGTGTATTAGGGTTCCCCCAATAATTATTATTGTATCTCCATGGAAATAAAGGCATTTTATCACTTCCGAAAAAAATATTTTTTAAATTATATTCGTCCGCAGTAAAATTTATAAGAAAACGCATATAATTCAAAACAAAAAAATCCGAATAATATTTTTTCTCATATCATATATATAAGTATATGTAAGTAAGCATATAATAAAAACGAAAGAAGGTATAAAAAATGCCTATGGTCTTTAAAAAAAACACGTATAAAATCTTTTTGCTCGTAAATTTAGCTTTTTTTATTTTAACCATTTCAGGATGTATGTACGGCGAATATAATGAGTCTATAACTGAAACGGAAATAAGCGAAACAGAAGAAACGAGCGAAAATACCGATGCCCTCCCCAAAAAGCAAAAAAACACATCTCTGAATATAGGAGAGAATCTCCCAATAACAAGGGGGCTGGCGGCTAAAATGGTCGCTCTTACTTTCGGTACTGTATCAGAAATCGACAATACCGAAAGAACAATACAATTTTCAGACACATCTCCCGAAAATAAGCTTGACAAATATATAAATTACGCTTGCTCAAAAAAATATATAAACGAGACAGGTGAGAAATTTATGCCTGATGAATATTTGACAGTATCTCAGGCTCAAAATATAATTGACCAAATTGACGGAGCACATAAAATAAAAATAAACATAACCGATGAGATAAAGGACAAGCCGATTTCATATAACCTTTGGACAGAGATATATACTGAAGTTTTAAAAAATATCGCTGGAAATACACCAATAAAAGAAAAATTCGGTATATGCGCCGAAAAATCCATAATACTTGCGCTTCCTGAAAATAATAAATACATAAAAGAAGGGTTTGCCGTAACAGACAAAGGACTATTAAAATGCGCCGGTTTCGACCTAACCCCATATATAGACAAAGAAATAAGTTTCTGGACAAAAGAAAATGAGCTCTTCGCTCTTGCCGATATAACAAGCGAAACCCCCACAATAAAAAACGTATTTTTAACTGAGAATACAAATGATATGTGCGTAATATTCACAGGAGGAGCTGAAAAGACGTATAAAAAATCAGAAAACTTAGAGGTATCTGGAAATGAGAGTAAAATCGCCGACATAACGTTAAACTCCGATAAAGAAATTGTGTCAATAGACTATGTACCTGATGAAAAGGAAAAACAAATAAAAAATATAACCGATACAACATTAACCTGTGTGGATAATGAGACTTTTGACTTATCTCCTGACTTCAAAATTTACTATACCCAAGAGGATAAAATAATGCTCGGAAGTAAAGAGGACATTATAGAGGGTAAAACTTATAGCCTTTGTTTAAAAGATAATAAAATAAAAGCTTTTATTTTTCAAAGATTTAAAGGAACTTCTTAAAACCCGCCTTAAACTTTATTTTCAAGTAGTTTGACGATATAAAAAATATCTTGCTTTTTATAAAACTAAAATATCCAAAAAATTATAAAAAATAAAACAAATACATTTCAAGTTTGCTTTATTTTTTTATAGCCTTTTGGATATTTTAGTTTTCATATGACCACTCTAAAAATTAAGATTTTCTATAAAAATCTCCTGAAATTCTTTTCCCTCCGCTAAATCAACAGCCTGTGTTAATGGAATAAATTTCTCATAATCATCGGAATTTGTCACATAAGCTTTTAAAAGTCCGCCAAGAGCGGTATTCCCACAAAACTCAATTTTATCATAAAAACAATAAGGAAGCATTTTTATTTTGAAAACACTTTCAGGATTTAAATAAAATCCAAACCCTCCTCCTATAAAAACTCTCTTTATATCGCTAAATTTTTTCCCGCCATAATTAAGAATACATTCCACTCCCGAGGCTATGGCACTTTTAGCCAGCTGAAGCTCACGTATATCCTTTTGCCTAAAAAAGATTCCGTCAGCTATTTTAAGCCCTTTTGAAAAATATTCCTCTTTTAAAAGCCCCGCCTCATCAATTATTTTATTTTCCAAAAGTTCCGCCGTTAAATCAATAAGAGCGGAACCGCATATCCCCACAGGAGATTTATTTCCTATAGTCGTATAGTCAAAAGAGCCGTCCTTATATTTTATAGAATTTATAGCGCCTAAAACCCCGCCGCTTCCGCATGATACCCCGCCGCCCTCAAACGCCGGTCCAGCGGCGGCCGAGGCACAGTAAAGCTTTCCGCCTGAATTTAAAAGAATCTCTCCATTTGTCCCTATATCAATAAAAAGGCAGTCTTCTTTTTCATCAAAATTAAGAAAATAAGCCCCTGAAACAATATCCCCGCCGACAAAAGCGTGAATACAGGGCATAATAATAATCTTTGTCTTTTCATTAACACCAACCGGTGTTTCTCTAGCGAAAAAAGTAAAAGCATCGTATCTTGCGGTATCTTTGGCATTATTCTCAAATGGATAAACACCAAGACCTTTTGTATCCATATTTCTTAAAAAATAAGTCATCGTCGTATTTCCGGCTATAAAAACACACGAAATAGAAAAATCCAAAAAATCTTTGCACAGATTTGAGATTCCTTTCCTTAAATCCGCTTTAAGCATACCCCGCAAATGAGCAAAACCGCCCGCCGCAGCTTTTGAGATTCTCGAAATAACGTCCGCCCCAAATGTTCTTTGGCTGTTTGTCATCGTCACTGTATTAAGCCTGACACCATTTTTACTCAAAAGCTCAAAACATAACGTAGTTGTCCCCACGTCAATTATCACGGCAAGTTCTTTATAAACTTCCCCCATATCTCCGTAAAAATTCTCTTTTCCCTCCAAGTTATCCGTAAAATATCCTGTTACAGCATTAAAGGTTTCCTCCGCCGATGTAAATTCAATATCATTGCCTATATTATGATGCCCGCAGGCGATTCTGTACCCTTTTTTTATTTCATCAGAAGAAAGAAATTTTCTGTCACGAGAATTAGGAACTATATTCCCTTTCACAATCTTTATTTTACACTTTCCGCAAATGCCTTTTCCTCCACATGGCATAGATACATTATTTATATTATTCATAATTTTCAGAAAATCCATAAAAATCAATCAGATTTCCCAAACAACCTCCTTAGAATTTCAGAAACCATTTCATATCGGTTAAATGGCGTGATTATGTAAAATCCATCCACATAATCCTTGATACTTTCAGCAATCTCAACAGCTATTTCTATGCCAACCGCTTCCGCCTCATCTCTCTTCATATCGGGAGAAAACCTCTCAGTATATTCCAAAGGCACAGTGATTCCCGGAAGCTCATTATTAATAAACCTCGCGTTGTTATAAGTAACGATAGGCATAATTCCACCCAAAATTTTAAATTTTCTGTCTTTAGGCAGATTCTTTATAAAATCTTTTGTCTCTTCTGTAAAAATAGGCTGAGATAAAAAAAAACTCCGCCCCCGCCTCAGCTTTTCTCAAAAGTCTTTTATACTCAAAATCTTTATTTTTCACATTAAAATTAACAGCTCCGCCGACCTTAACATTATCTTCCTCAAAAATATCATTATTCATCTCATTTATCATATCAATAAGCGAATATGAGTTTAAATCAAAAACATTTTTTACATTCCCTCTTATATCTCCTGGAACAGGGTCACCCGTAATTACCAAAAAATTTCTTATCCCCTCAA
>CANOGI010000224.1 GCA_947565475.1 uncultured Eubacteriaceae bacterium | reverse complement strand
TCAATAGGATTTATAAAAGAAATAGAGGAGCTTCCCTAAAAGTTGTCTTAAAATCAGGATATATATAAAAAAGTAAAACAAACTTTAATCATTATTTCTTTATTTTCATAATTTAGGGAATATTTTTGCTTTATAAGAACCAAAAATCCCATACAGTAAAAATTATAAGATTTTAAATATGACACGAAATTTTATAGTAGCCCCTAAAAAAGATTTTTTAACTCCGAAAATTTACATATTGTATAATCCGGCTTATCAACCTCTCCAAAACCATACTGAGCGAAAACAAAAGGAATACCGGCAAATCTGGCGGACTCAAAATCTCCTCGTGTATCGCCGACATAAACCGGATATTTGAGATTGTTCCTTTTAATAATAATTTTGATATTCTCTCCTTTAGTAAGACCAGTTCTTCCAGGATGCTCAAAATCCTTAAAATACTTCTCAAAACTATTGACTTTCATAAAAGCTGGTATATATCCGTTTTCACAGTTGCTGACAATAAAAAGTTTATATTTTTTATAAAGTTCATTTAAAGTTTCGCTTACCCCGTCATATAACTGTCCTCCCTCTTTCTCAAGTAAAGGACATTGCCTCTCACAACATTTTTCCATAATTTCCTCACGAACTTTAAGAGGTGTATCTGGGAAAAAAATTTCTCCTATTTCATCTAAAGCTTTCCCCATAACCCCCTCAAGGTCGCTTACAGTTATTTCTTTTTTTATTTCCGGATATTCTTTTATAACCGAATTCCATACTTTACAAATTGAGACAGTAGCGTTCCACAAGGTTCCATCAAGGTCAAAAATTAAACTGTCTGGTCTTTCTCCCATAGCAAAAATGCTCCTTTCGTTTTTCTCAAGTTTATTGATTAATAATCATCGTAAATCTATTGAGTATACACTAAAAAAACAAAAACTTTGTTCATTTCTTATTTTTCACATTTTACTAAAAATAACTCACGGCGGTTCCTAAATGCTTATCTTTTATCAATAAAACACTCTGTTAATATTGCCCTCTATAGCTACTCAAAACAGCTCCCGCCTATAAATTCCCTTATAATAGAGTTTTGAGGAATATATTTATCGTTAATACTAAGAAAACTATTCATAAATTTAATAAGCCTTTTCGCCTCTCTGTAAGCGAGCTGAGATTTATCAATTTTAAATAAAAGTGGTTCAACAAAAGGTTTAAGAACAGCGAGCTCATAAACCAAAGCCGAGTTAAACATAACATCGGCTTCCTCTTGAAAGGGAAAAATATATTTTCTCTCTCCTCTTAAAACAGATGGCCACATATCTATAGTGCTTACAGCGTCAAAACCTCTAAACTGGCTGTCTCTAACCATTCTTCTTATAAGTCGAGTGTCAGTAGTGGTAATTCTATTATGCGGATTAATATTAATCTGCGTTAAAGCGCTTATATAAATTTTAAATTTACACTCTTTAGGCACTTCCTTAGTAAGTTTTTCATTAAGACCGTGAATTCCCTCAATAACAAGAACATCGTCAGAGTCTAACTTTATAAAATTACCTTTGTATTCTCTGCATCCTTTAAAAAAATTATACTCTGGAATTTGGACAGTTTCACCTTTAAGTAAAAGATTTATGTCCTCGTTTACTTGTTTTACATCTATAGACTCAAGACATTCATAATCAGGTTTTCCAAATTCGTCAACAGGGGTTCCACCCCTGTCAAAATAATAATTATCCAAAGAAATAATATGAGGCTTAATACCGTTTACTCTCAGCTGAATACAAAGCCTCTTGGCGAAAGTAGTTTTACCGGAAGACGACGGGCCAGCTATGAGAATTACTCTTTTCCTTCCGCCAGTAATCATATCTGAAATCTGAGCGAGCTTTTTTTCGTGAAAAGCTTCTGATAAACAAATAATATCTCTTATTTTACCATCGCAAATCATATTATTTAAATATTTTACCGACCCGACATTCAAAACTTTAGCCCAATTAAGACTTTCCTCAAAAATTTTCATAAGTTTCTCATAATACAGTACTTCGTTTAATTTTCCGTTCTTTAAAGGAAATCTTATAACAAAGGCGTTGTCATTTTTATATACAAGTCCAAAGGTTTTCAAAACACCCGTTGAAATCACCATATCTCCATACATATAATCATAAAAATCTTTCATTTTATGCATTGTAATCTTTGTGGAATGAGTATATTTAAGCTCGTCAGACATATCCGTATCAGTACAGTTACTATAAAGGCTGAGTCCGTCGGAAACCGTTACAGAAACTCTCTCAATGGGAATATCCTCATTAACAAGCTCTCTCATATACTCCTCAACTTTTTTAATGGTCTCATCATCAATAAAACCCCCGTCAACCGTACAATAATAATTTTGATTGACAGAATGTTTTATATTAACTTTAATACTGTCGCCTAAAACTTTTTTAAATGAATAAATCATCAAATACACAATTCCTCTTTGATAAGCGTAATATCCGTAAGGACTGTTAATATCAAGAAACTCTATACTACAATCTTTTATAATTTTGCTTCTAAGTTCCATAATCTCGTTGTCGACAGCAGCTAAAAGAGGCTGTTCAGAAAAAACGTCTTTATATTTTTCGGCAAGTTCCTCAAGAGAAGTTCCCTTTTCAATCTCAACACTTTGATTAATATTTAAGATATTAACATTAATACTACTCATAATAATCCGCTCCCTAAATAATATTTAAAGTCTGTCCGTCAACCTTTGACTCAACACATATAAAATCAAAATTATTTTCTTCAGCCCGTTTATTGAGATAATCCCGTAAAAAAGGAATAACAAGGACTTCCCCACCATAATGAGTTATATCAATAGTGCACAAATCAATATTATTCGCGAACTGGGCCTCATGGTATCGCAAATCTCCCGTAATATAAGCGTCACATCCACTTTCTTTGGCTAAAATCATATAATCGTTTCCGGCGGCCTGCCCCGCGCATAGCCCAATTTTTTTTATAATCCTTTCTTTATTTCCCGTAACAATTAAATTTTTAAGGCCTATTTTCCTTTTAATCGACAGAGCGAACTCAATAAATCTTATTTCCTGTTTAAGTTCGCCTATTCTTCCAAGTCCGTTCACACCGTCGATAGATTTCATAAGAGGTTTTATGTTTTGAAGCTCCAAAATCTCAGCTAAAACCCCATTTGTTCCTCTTTCGGCAATATCAAGATTAGTATGCGCCGAATAAACGGCAATATTGTTTTTAATAAGCTTTATAGCTCTTTTCCCAACAACACCTCTGGAATTAATATTTTTAATACTTCCAAAAATAAAAGGATGATGGGTAATAATCATATCAGCTTTTATTTCAATAGCCTCTTCAATGACGTCATCGTTAATATCAAGAGCCGCTACAGCCTTTCTTACAGGCATATCAAATTCTCCTACCATAAGACCAACGTTATCCCACTCCTCCGCGAGTTCACAGGGGGCTAATTCTTCCATAAATTCAATAATATTTTTACATTTAACCATATTCTATCACCTTTACACCAAATATCAATTTTAAAAAATACCGGCTAATCATATTCTTTATGTAATTAAGAAAATATCACGTAAAAGACACTGAAAATAACTTTTAAAATTTCCGTTATTATATCCTTTTTTAAAAAATATCGCTAACACTTAACAGCCATTCTACTATAACAAAACAATAAAAAATAACTAAACGATTAAAAAAGAAAGATTAAAATCCA
>CANOGI010000223.1 GCA_947565475.1 uncultured Eubacteriaceae bacterium | reverse complement strand
GACGGTGTTCATCCAAGTCTTATTATGTGCCGAGGTTATTACGGAAGGTCCGTTGTTGTTGCCTATGATTGGAATGGAACAAATTTAAGTGAAAAGTGGGTTTTAGACTCCGGAACCGATTCAAGCAACGATTTTTACGGACAGGGCAACCATTCCTTATCCGTCGCGGATCTCGACAATGACGGCTTTGATGAGATAATTTATGGTTCAGCCGCCGTAGACCATGACGGAAAAATTCTTCATTCCACTAAATGGGGACATGGCGACGCGCTTCACGTAAGCGATTTTAATAATGATGGAAAACAAGAAATCTTTAGTGTTCTTGAGGAAAAACCTAATTACGGAACCGCTTATCGTGACGGCAATACTGGTAAAGAATTTTGGCATAGTAAAGCCGGGCAGGATACTGGAAGAGGTATTATGATAAACGCGAGTTCTAAATATAATCCTTTAGGTTTTAGCTCAGAAGATGGCAATTTTTTTGACTCGTCAGGAAATAAATTATCCCTTAAAAGAATAGGAGGAGCTAACTTCGCCGTATATTGGGACGGAGATTTATATAGGGAGCTTGCCGACGGATTAACAATAACAAAAGTAAAAGATGACTATGGCATGGTTAAAATATGGGACATCGGAATAAACAATCCGGTTGAGACAAATAACAGCACAAAAAACAATATTTGTCTTCAGGCTGATTTATTCGGCGACTGGCGTGAGGAAATGATATTAAGACACAAAGATAACTCAGCTCTGAGAATTTTTACCTCTTTAGCTCCTACAAATTATAAATTAACTACCCTTATGCACGATAGTCAATATAGATGCGCGGTCGCGTGGCAAAACGTCGGTTATAATCAACCTCCTCATCCAAGTTACTATATAGGTCCTGATAAAACTAATTATGAACAGCCTAATATTAGAACTTTTTCTATAGACGCCTTAATTGATGTTAATAATCTAAATATAAATAGCGATAAAGTTAATTTTGACAGTATTATAAAAAGCAAAATTGAAGTTAAAAACGCCGTTGTTGTAGCCTCTTTATATGACTGTAACGGTACTTTGGTTGATTCTAAAAACTTTGATACCTCATTTGAAGTAGACACTCCTAAAAATATCAATTTTGAGCTTAACAAAAAAGGTATTCAAAATCTTACCTTAAAAATATTTATTTGGGATAGTCTTAATAATATGAGGCCTGTTTTTAAAACAGAAGCCTATAGCCAAAGCCTTGCTAACTCTTAAATTTTTTATTTTTAAAACAGCAAATTGCTTTAGCGTATATCCGCAAACTATTTAAAGTTAAATGTAAACAATATCGTAATTACACTTATTCATAAAAATTAAATAAAATATAAAGACAAATATTGATACTAAGTGTGGACATTATTAAATATTAATAATTAAAAAAGCCGATGATTTGTATAATATATTTTTACAAACCTGTCGGCTCTTTTATTTTAAAATTTTTTAATATTAAGATAACTCATACTTAATAGTTTTAGCGTGAGAACAAGCGATTATATCTTTTTCCGTCAATGTAAACCAATCTTTAAAATCCGCTGTTCCATGGACAATAAGTTCCTCTATTTCCGTTTTAACAGAAAGATTATTATCAGATTTCTGCTTTCTCATCTCAAAAACAACATTTTTTATTTCCTCTCCAAATTTAATAAAATTGTCATCAACTGATTTTATCTCCGGCCATGTTGTACAATGAATTGAACTTGCCCCATCAAAATCTTTAAAACCTTTTAAATAAATATATTCCGTAATATGAGGAATATAAATAGCATACATTTTAAGTACATTTAAAAGACAATAATAAATCGCTTTCTGAGCGGATTTACGCTCTTCAACACCATGTATATCAGGACGATAAAGCCGTTCTTTGACAATCTCAATATAATTATCGCAAAGGTCTTTCCAGAATAAATCATCAATAACTTTTCTCGCGAGTCCAATCTCATATTGGTCAAGTAGCTTTTCAGTTTCCAGTAAAGTTTGATTGGTTTTTTCCATTATCCACTTGTCAATCGGGAGAAGAACCGGATTGTCAAGTAAAGAGAAATCCGTAAGATGAGAAAGGACAAATTTTGACGAATTCCACAGTTTCGTAATAATACGTTTTGACGCTTCCTGCATCTCTTTCTGATCAAAGAAAGTATCCGTTCCAAGGCGCGCGCTAGCGGCCCAATACCTTATAACGTCAGCGGAATATGTCTCAACAAGAGCTTGAGGTGTCAATTTTGAGTTTCCTTTTGATTTACTTATTTTCTCACCTGGTTTAGCTAAAACAAAACCGCATATCATCGCGTCATTCCAAGGAATATCCCCCGTATGATAGAGACTTTTGGCAATCGTGTAAAAAGCCCAGGTTCTTATAATCTCATGAGCCTGAGTCCTCATACTCATTGGCAAGAAATCATTATCAATACCATACTCTTTAGCTTTTTCACGATTAATAATAGGTGTAATTGAAGACGTCGCCCAAGTGTCAAGCACAGAGGACTCTGGTATAAATTCCGAACATCCGCAATCACACACGCCATTGTACTCTTTTTCAAGAGGATTTACAGGCAAATCTTTAATATCGGCAAAATGAGGTTTTCCACAGCTTTTGCAATACCAAACAGGAAAAGGTACACCAAAATATCTCTGGCGCGAAATACACCAATCCCACTTGAGATTTTCAACCCAATTAACATATCTGTTTTTCATTACAGTAGGATGCCACTTAATTTTATCACCAGCGCGAAGCATTTCCTCTTTTTTAGAGAGAACATCAATATACCATTGTTTAGACGGTATTATTTCCACATCTGTTCCACATCTCTCGTGAACAGCTACCATATGATTAAGAGGCTCTGTTTTTAACAACAGATTTCTTTCAGCGAGAAGCTCAATAATTACTTTTCTTGCCTTTTTAACATACATTCCTCCAACGTAAGGCACAGAAGAATTAATCATACCGTCAGACATCATTACTTGTTTATAAGGAAGATTGTGTTCCTGTACCCACTCAACATCTGTAGTGTCTCCAAAAGTAGCGCACATTACAGCGCCTGTACCTTTATCGATGGCCGCTTTATCATCGCCTATTACAGGCACCTCAAAATCATAAAGAGGAACACGCACATTTCTCCCTATATAATCTTTATAACGCTCATCATCAGGATTTACAAATACACACACCACGCCAAAAAGCAATTCCGGACGGGTCGTGGCTATTTCAATATAACGTTCATCATCAAGATAAAAAGGAATATAATTAAAAGTTGACTCCTTTTCTCTTGTTTCAAGTTCAGCCTGGGCGATAGATGTTTGGCACTCAGTACACCACAATACGGGAGATTCTTTAATATAAGCGTTTCCTGATTTCGCGAGCTCAATAAAAGACTGCTGCGATAATTTTTGTGAATTATCGCTGACTGTGGAATACTCTAAATTCCAATCACATGAGAAGCCCATGGATTTCCAGAGCTCTTTAAACTCCGTCTCATATTTTCGAGTTGTCTCCACGCATTTTTTTATAAACTCACTACGTGTAAGGTCTTTCGCTTTTATCCCTGATTCCTTTTCCACCAATCGTTCCGAAGGCAGTCCGTTATCATCAAAACCAAAAGGATAAAATACATTATATCCTCTCATACGGCGGTATCTCGCAATCATTTCAGCTTGAGTATAGCTGAAAATATGACCGATATGCAGACTACCGC
>CANOGI010000222.1 GCA_947565475.1 uncultured Eubacteriaceae bacterium | reverse complement strand
GAATAAGTTCGGCGGCTAAAAATCCTTTTTACTGTGTCATCGTCAGTCGGCGTAGCCTTTCAACTACGCTCTCCTTCCCAGGACAAAAGCGAAGCTTTACAACCAGCCTCTTCCTTGTAAAAACAATTTTTATCTCGCCTCCTTTTGCTCCTTTTCAAGTGATTTGACTATACTTTTCAAGTTTGCCGACTTATAGACCTGTTCGATAACCTCCACCGCACCTTTTGATAAATCTTTTACCGCCATACTTTGACTAATTTTCTTGAAATAAAAATGTCAGGTATTGCCATAAAAATTAGTAAGCGTACGGCAAAAAAATCTTTTGTCAATCGTCACGGCTTTATTGAACAAGTATGCGAAAGAACTAAAAAAAAGTAAAAAAACTTATTTTACCGTTATTTAAGTTCTTTCACTATATATAAAAACACTTCTAAATCTTTGGGTAAACCTCTCAAGAAAACATATTTTTAAGAGACGCCTCAATTTCCCTGTGATTGTCGTATACAGCCGCCTCACCAGTCTTTTGATAAAAAGAGGTATATCCGTTTTGAGTAACTTTAATAACAGAGCCGTTTTTAATGGAAACGTCCTTTCCGACCATAATACTGACTTTTTGAGTAACATAGTCCGACACTTTTCCTTTAATAGCGGCTTTGGTGTTTTTATAGTAAACCCTGCATGGAATATTTTTTAAAACAAGATTTTCTTCCGACTGTATAACACCAAAATCATCTTTATACTCAACAAACTCAAATACGTCGCATATCCCGTTAAAAAACCCCTCTATAATAGATTTAACGTTTTTCATAAATACCCCCGTCACCAGCGTATACATCTTTTTGATAATATAATCTCTTCCCCATAGCTCATAAGAAAGTCGATAACCCTGTCAATTTTCTGTTCCTCGCTTAAAACAGATTCCTCGTCAAAAACCACTTTGACGTCGCCTTCGGCGATTTCTTTCACAAAAGCCTCATAATCCCTATCATCAAGTCCGCCCATATTTTTTAGGACAAATAAAAAATTACCGCAGGTTCTCTCAATAATTACATTCTCAAGGTCGCCCGTAATTTCGTCAATATTGCATGACGCCATGATAAAAGACCGCACATTCTCATATTCAGCGACAATCAGCCTTCTGTCGGAGACTTTAACTTCTATTCCAAATTGGCTGAGCCTGTCTATTATCCTCTCAATCAAAAAATCACCTCTCTTACCCTCTCGAGATAACTCTGGCGATAGCGATAGCCTTGTGGTCAATCCATTCCTTGTCGTCTCCCGATAAGCCGTTGTTTACAAGCTCCCAGTTTCCGCCGTCAGAGAGCTCCTCATCCGTTGGGGATAAGCTGGCCTGTTTTGTTTTAGTATAAGATATTCCGAAAGGAGCGAAACATTTTCTCGTTCTGGCGTATAAAGTGTCCAGTCCGCCGTTGGTTTTCGGGTCTCTGTGCATCTCAAAAGGAACTCTCGCCCCAATATCCTCATAGTCGAAGGCCCCCTCGCCCAATATGTAGGTTGTATATTCGCTGTATCCCTCTTTCTCCGTAACAGGCATATCGTCGTCAATAAGAACTATTCTACCGTTCCATGTAGCGAGGGTTAAATCTCTTTGAATACCCGATTGGTCAGTTTGTTTAAGATATCCCAATAAATTAAGGTTCTCAAGATTTGTCGCGACAACGCTGTGCATAATAACAACGCTGAATTTGTTCTTGTTGTCGCCTCCCGCCTTTTGTACGGCGTTGTTTAAAGTCACCGCGTCCACAAACGCTAAATCCCCTGTGTTGGCGGAAATATCATAAGTGTGACCATTTACGAATTTAAGGTTTTCTTTTCCCGTCATGCTGAAAATACCTTTTAAAATCGATAATATAGTTTTTTGGTCGACATCGTCGAA
Source organism: uncultured Eubacteriaceae bacterium (assembly GCA_947565475.1). Lineage (GTDB taxonomy): Bacteria > Bacillota > Clostridia > Lachnospirales > CAG-274 > MGBC114079. The sequence continues at coordinate 1,823 of CANOGI010000222.1, read as the reverse complement.
ATAATCGTTCACCTGAACAGCGGCGTTGTCCATAAACTCGGCTCCTCCCGTAATATCCTCGGAAAAATCTTTCTCAAGCCACGCCATAGCTCGTCCGACCACAACAACCCCTCTCTCAAAAGATGATGTCGTCTCCGCCTCTATGTCGTTCACACCGTCATAATTAAAAGCGTCTCCCCCTATTCTCCCGTAAATCGGCAAAATAGCGTAAGCCGTGCCCGTCTGGCTTCCGAAAGCCTCTCTTATCTCGCTGTTTCCCTTTAATATTCCTCCCTTAATAAGTTCGTTTTTCTTTGTTTTTGGCAAAGTTTCTATATACTTGCCAAAAGCCTGTGGATTAAAAGATTTGCTGTCAAATTTAGCCATAAAAAAACCTCCTGAAATAATTAATTTTTTTTGCTTCTTTTATGTTTGTTCACTATATATAGTCAAATCACTTAAAAAACGAACAAGTTCGGCGGCTAAAAATCACTTTTGCCGCGTTATCGTCAGTCGGCATAGGCTTCTACTATGATCTCCTTCCCAGGACGCATGGGCGAGCAGTAAAGCGAAGCTTTACGACCAGCCTCTGCCTCGCGAAAATAATTTTTATCTCGCCTCCTTTTGCTCTTTTTCAAGTAATTTGACTATAGTGTAATTAATATAAACGGCACATCTGAGTATATGTCATTTTTCCGTTTTTGGGCTTTTTACCTCCGTTTCCGCTTTCCTCTGGTTTAACACCGGTAACTTTGTCCTCGTCAAAAAGAAAAGCCGTGTCCTCTGAGTTTTTAAGCTCTTTTATCTGCTCTTCTATTCCAGAAATGCCATCTTCCCCGTTTTTTATCTTGTCATAATCTATAAGAGGCAAAACCGTCTTAATATTTTTGACATTGTGTTTTAATAAAGCGTCTCTAACACCCAATTCAACCTTTACTTTACCAATATTCTCCTCATTCATCTGAACGATTATATCGGCTTGCTCTTCTGTAAGTCCGATTTTTAATAATTCCTCTTTTTTCATAAAATAATCCCTCCCATATAAAAACAATTATAGTCAGCCCGGTTGAAAAATGAACAAGTTCGGCGGTTTATAGTAAAATCACTTGAAAACCCGAACAAGTTCGGCGGCTAAAAATCCTTTTTACTATGTCATCGTCAGTCGGCATAGGCTCCTAACTATGCTCTTCTTTTGCCGCCTTGTAAAAATAGTTTTAATCTCGCCTTTTTTTGTTTATTTTCAATTACAGCAATTCCGCTATAGAAAGAAAAAATATTTTTTCTTTTCTCTATCTATTCTGAAATTGCTGTAATTTGACTGTAAATCTCTTTTTGTATTTTTTCTTTTTCCTCTAAAAGGTCGCCGACCCATGGATGCTGAGAGACAATGGTCTCCCTTGATAATATCCCTAAAGATTTAACACAGTTGTCAATAGCTTCCGTTTCATTAATTAAAATATCCCTGTTAAAAATAACTTCTATTTTGTCATCTTTAAAATCCTCCGATATAAAATTTTTAACATAAAATTTTATAAAAAAGAAAATATCCTCAAAAGCGGCCTTAAACTCTGTTTCCATAGAATTCGCGTCAAGGTCTGTGTCGCTGTAAATGCTTTGAATATTCATTCTGCTTAAATTCCCAATCATTTTATCCGATTTTGAATCAATTCCCCTGGCGTTTTCTACAATGGCTGTTTTAAGGTTTGATATAACCGTTTTAAAATTATCTGAGTCAACGTCTATTTTAAGGGTAGAAACACCGCCCTCGGCGCCGTCCGAGCTTTTCACTTTAACGGCTCCGAATTTAGCGAGATTTTTTCTAAACTCACCTAAATTTGTCCCGT
>CANOGI010000221.1 GCA_947565475.1 uncultured Eubacteriaceae bacterium | reverse complement strand
AAATAATTATCAATCAACTCATTAACCTCCGATTTGAGATAAAATTTATTATCATCAAGTAAAACACTTAATAAATCCCTGTGCTTTTTATATTTCTCACTATTTAGAAATTGTCTTTTGGAGTAAGTAAGGTTTGTCCCCTCCTTTTCGGCGATAATTCCCCCGCTCTCGACAATCTCCGTAATATCTTCCGAAACAAGGCTGTTTGATTTACTTATCTTTGCCGCCATTACCTCACACCTCCCTTTTGTTTTAAATTATTCATATAATTTTTCTCGTTTTCCTTAACCGCCTGAAAATCATAATTAACCGTAACGGCAAGAATCCCATCTGAGAATTCCGCTTTAATACCGTCGCCTGAGTAACCGTCTATATACTCAATAGAGTCAAAAACCCTGTCAGAAATCTCATATATATCCTCGTTTTGGTTTAAATTTTCCTCATAGGGAAAATACGTAACCCTGAATACCGTTGAGACTAAAAACCTTGTGCCTCTTGAGAGAGCTTTTTCCCTTGAATACTTAATACACTCAATAAAAAAGCAGGGTGTATTAAAATCCTGCGGCATATTCTCAGAATATATTGTATAATCCTCTCCAAATTCCTCGTTAATTGATTTTCCCATTTTATTAATAATATCATTAATCATTAAAACACCGCCTCAAATATTCCAGTATCTTTTTCTCAAGAAGTTTCGGAGTTATTTTTTTCATTTCCCGCTCCGATATTGTAAGCATAAACCTACCGTCAACCCAATTCTTTTTAAGACGTTTTCCAATAGCCGGAACAAATCTCCCTGGCGTCTGCCTGTGCCCAAACTCAACGTAACCGGCATACACTGTGGGATTTGACACATATACACGATAACCGCCGCCAATTTTTACAATGTCGCTTATAAACCAGTTTTTTCTTAAAGTTCCTCCTCTATGTGTATTAGCCCTTTTCCGTTTTACCTTTCCTTTGTTTCTGCCCTTTTTATACCTAACCTTGCCTCCGTTCGAGTCTCTCACAGCCTCATAAATATACGTCGTTTTTCCTACGGGAGTTCTTTGGACAACCTTTTTATAAAGTCTTAAAGACAGTTCCCTTGCGCAATCCTCAAAAAAACCGTTTAAGTTGCTTTCATTTGTTATTTTGCCTAATTGTCTCTCAAACCTCTTTAGTTCCGAGAAATCACATCCGCCTTTCAAAGCCATTAAGCCCACCCCTTAAACAATTCCAGAATAATTTCCTTATGACTTGGATAAACGGCGGGTTTACCGCTTTGGGAGTAATCCGCCGTAACGCCGTTTTGAGTGACTCTTATTTTAGAACCGTCTTTTATACTCACATCAGGAGACACAAATAATTTAATCACCTGCGTAACGGCGTTCCCATAACTCAAATCAGCGGCGGTAATATTTTTAAACGACAGCCTGCACGGAATATCTTTAATCACAATTACTTCCATATTTTTAGTGATTTTACTAACGTTATCCATAACGGGTTTATACTCTGAGACAGTACATTTGCCTGTGTATAAACTCTCAACAGCCTTTTTTACCATTTTACACACCTGTACGAACTTAACTCGTCCTTTCTGCCTGTAAGAGTCTGAATAAGTTTCGCGAACATCTGGTCCGCCGTAATAATCCCGTCAGTATAAAACTCGACCTTTGTGTCTCCCTCTTGTATGGATTTATTTACAATGTCAAAATTTAATCCATTAATATCAAGACCGCCTGAATTTTTCTTTGTGTTTAAAAACTCCCCGCAAATCATATCAACTGTAACCTGCAAAAGCTCATCAGGAATAATAATTATATTACAATTACTTTTTATATAGTTTTCCGTTTTATCAATTATAAAATCAATTACCCAATCATCAGAGGCTACAACCGTATAACCCAATGACTCTAACCGCCGCTCAACATTCATTTTAATGTCCCCCCTGTCCATAGGCAAACACCGCCTTAGCCTTTGGATATGATTTTAGCTATGGGGATAGCTTTATGGTTAATATACTTTCTCTTTGACACTGTTTCGTTTCCATCGTTGACAAGCTCCCAATTAGCTCCGTTTTCAAGTTCCTCGTTTGTGGGTGAGAGAGTCATCTGCGACTTTTTGGTATAAGATATTCCATAAGGCGCGTAAACTTTTCTTTGTCTTGAATATAATGTATCAACTCCCCCGTTTGTCTTAGGGTCTCTATTCATTTCATAAGGAACTTTCACCCCGATATTCTCATAATCAAAAGCTCCCTCGCCCAAAATATAAGTAGTATATTTTGTACCGCTGTCACCTTCCGCGTCGCCAGCCGCCTCCTCAACGGGCATACTATCATCAATAATTACTGTTCTTCCGTTCCATGTAGCGAGTGTTAAATCCCTCTGAATACCGTTCGCGTCCGTTTGTTTTAGATAAGACAACAAATTCAGATTCTCAAGATTTGTGGCGACCGCGCTGTGCATAATAGCTATCTTGAATTTGTTTTTGTTATCTCCTCCCGCCTTTTGAATAGCTGTATTCAGCGTTGCCGGAGTAATAACACCGTCGCCAGTCCCCGTTATATCATATGTGTGGTTATTCACAAACTCTAAATTCCTCGCGCCTGTCATACTGAAGATACCATTTAATATTGAGAGTAAAATACTTTGGTCAACCTCTTCCCAATACTCTGAGACCTGAGCCGCCACATTAGACATAAAACCCGCTCCGCCTGTAATATCTTCCGCAAAATCCATTTCAGTCCAAGCTTTGGCTCTGCCTGTCACGACAACACCTCTCTCATAAGTGGTTGTGCTTGTCGCCGTTATATCCGTTTGTCCGTCATAATTCAGCACATCTCCATCAAGAAGTCCATACATAGGTAAAACCGCGTAAGCCGTTCCCGTCTGTGAACTAAACGCCTCCCTGATTTGTGAGTTGGGCGTTAACGCTCTTGACTTCAACAACTCGTTTTTCTTTAACTGTGGTATCGTATCAATATACTTACCAAAAGCTTGTGGATTAAAACTCTTTGAATCAAATTTACTTCCCGCCATTTTTTTCAGCCTCCTAAATTTTAATTAATTATCGGTTTCCCCGGATTAGCTTCCATATACGCGCACAGCTCCTCATAATTCATGCTGTTCACATCTTTGCCTTTAGGAAGTCCGTCGCCGCTTTCAGCGGGTTTAACCCCTATAAGCTGTGTTTCCTTATCATTTCCGCCAAATAAAACACTGATGGAACTATCCGCTTTTAATTCCTCAATTTGCTCATCAAGACCTTTTACGATGTCTCCATCAATCTCAGCGTTTTCAAGACTTAGTAAAGCCTTAACCGCCGCCATGGCCTTGTCGCCTTTTACATTCGCTTTCATAAGCGCTATATCAACAGCGTGTGAAATCCGCATTTGTTTAATATCCGCCTCACCTTTTTCCTTGTTTTCTTTGTTCTCTCTCTGAAGCTTTGTAATTTCTTCCCTCATTTTTTCAACGTCAACTTTTTTAAGTTCCTCAAGCTGTTTGTCTCTGTTTTTAATATCTTTTTCAGCCTGTGTAAATTTTTCATTGAGAATTTTGTATTCCTCAATAGAAACCGCGTTTTTTGAAAATTCGGCTTCAGCAGATTTCACAATCCCATCAATATCAACCTTTCCGTCTTTGATTTCCGTTTTTTCAAGTAAATTTCTCAACCAATCCAATTAAATACCTCCTTGCTTTTTTTCGCATAAAAATAAAGCCTTTTAATGTCTTGCTTAGGACAT
>CANOGI010000220.1 GCA_947565475.1 uncultured Eubacteriaceae bacterium | reverse complement strand
GTTATGACTGCCTCGGGTACTTTTGGAAGCGGACGAGAATATTCTGAGTTTATAGATATTAACAAGCTTGGGGCTGTTGTTGTTAAGGGAGTTGCCGATAAACCTTGGAACGGAAATCCGGCGCCGAGAATAGCGGAGGTCTATGGCGGTATGCTTAACAGTGTTGGGCTGCAAAATCCAGGAGTTGACTATTTTATTAAAGAGGACATTCCTTTTTTGAGGCAATTTGATACAAAAATTATTGTAAATATATGCGGACATACTATTGATGAATATATAAACGTTATCAAGGCTTTAAATGGGAAAGATATTGATATGCTTGAGCTTAATATATCTTGTCCAAACGTCTCAGAGGGAGGAATGGCCTTTGGTACGGATTGTTCTATGGTTGAGAAAGTAGTTTACGAGGCTAAAAAATATGCTGATAAACCTTTGATTGTAAAGTTAAGCCCTAATGTCACCGATATTACGGCTATCGCTAAAGCGGCTGAAAACGGGGGAGCGGACGCTTTATCTCTGATTAACACTCTTACGGGAATGAAGATTGCTATTTATAAGAGAAAACCTGTTCTCGCCAATAAAATAGGCGGTATGAGCGGACCAGCCGTTAAACCTGTAGCTGTCAGAATGGTTTATCAGGTTAGCAAAGCTGTAAAACTGCCTGTTATTGGTATGGGAGGAATTTTAAACGGCGAGGACGCTGTTGAGTTTATTATGGCGGGAGCGACGGCGGTTTCTGTAGGTACAGCTAATTTTATAAATCCTTTTGCCACAGAAGAAGTTATTGCCGATATTGAGAAATATATGAAAAAATACAATGTTTCGGAAATTTCTGAGATAAGGGGAATTATTGAGTGACAGTAGGAGGAATAATTTTGTTTTATGTTTAGTGTGTGCAATATAAAGGTATAAATATTATTTTTTATAAAAAAATATTTGACCGGTAAGTGTAATTATGTAATTATGTAATTATAATTATATCCGGTTGATTTGCGCAGTATAAAAAAAGTTTTCGGCGGATAATATTCAGCCGAAAGCTTTTTTATCTGTAAAAATTTTGAGAAGAGATTTCTGATTTTTTACAGATGTATGGCGTATATAAGCAACAAATGGAAGGATAAAAAAGAAAAGAGTTATTTTATTATGAAAAAGTTATTTTGTTTATCCTTATGTGTTATTATGCTGGAGCTTTTAACGAGCAACGCTTTTGCTGACAATGTTTTAGCTATGAGTGATGAGGTTAATAGTATTGTATTGGGAGAGCCTGAGATTGTAAAGACCTTCTTTGACGAAGATGTGAAATTGTATCGGAAGGCGCTATTAAACTAAATGATATGTAATATGAGGAAAAATCAGTAGGAAGAGCGTCTCAGCCTGATTTAATGGTAACGGCTATTAATTCTGTAGGTACATATCCTTTTGAGGCGTTAGGCGACGCTAAAATTGAGGTTAAAATCTCAAACAGGGGAAACGCCACAGCCAGTAAGTTTTATTTTGGCGTATACGTGGACAATGTCAGTGTAGGCAAAGGATATATCAGCTCTCTGGCGGCGGGTTATGCCTATAGCGCTGAGGTAACACTAAGCAATATAAAAGAGGGGAGCCACGCTATAAAAATTGACGCTGACGTTGACAACAAGGTATCTGAAAGCAATGAGGGCAATAATACAATGACAAAAAGCTTTACATGGAGAGGAACGCCGGATTTAGCGGCGGAAATAACGGGAGGTCCCGCCAATAACTCAAATATCGACGGAGAGTCAAGCTTTCAATTTAATTTTTATGTGAAAAATATAGGAAACGGCGGCGCAAGCAAGATACCTGTGGCGATAACGGTAGGCGATTCTTATCTTACAACATCTATAGATGGAACTCTTCCAGCTAAGTCAGAAACGTATGTTCCTGTAACTATAACTTTTTACGGGTATGGGAAAAATAATGTTGAACTTAGTATAAATAGGGATAAAACTATATCAGAAAGCAATTATAGCAACAACACGGCAATAAAAACATATAACATTGTGTACTGTACACATTTTTTAGGGTACAATAAATTTTCAGCCACAAGCGCCAAAAATATTAAATTTTTTGTGACGTCCTCAGCAAAGGAGTATTTTCCTGATATAGATTATGACCGTTTTTCAGAATGGAATAATGTTACGGAAAATGTTATAATAAAAAGAGTTAACACCAAAAGTGACGCTGACTTTTATGTAGAAGCTATTGAATTAGAAAAGCCATCTATTTTAGGTGTTACAGTAAAAGATGATAGAACGATACAATTAAATATACAGCAGGATTCATTAATAGATGAGCCTATTGAAAACAAAAACAGAACATATCTTCATGAGATGGGGCACGCTCTTGGTTTAGGGCATCCAAGAACAGAGGAAAATCAGCCAAGCTGCGGATATGCCGCTTTAATGTGTCAAACATGGGATTCGGAATATATAGCTTTTGAGCCGTCTTCTCATGATAAGTATAATTTGCTGAAGTTATATGATTAAAATTTTTAAGAAAGGGTGAAAATTATGTTAAAAACAAAAACGTCAAAAAGCATATGGATTATAGCAACTGTTGTGATAACTATGTTTTTAAATATTTTAGTGTCTTCTAAAACATTGCTTGCGGGAGAAAATTATGAAACAATAGATGGTAAGCCTGTATTAAGAGCTATTTTGGAATATTCAAAATATCCATCTAATTTAGAAGAATTAGAACAAGGCTCAGATTTAATTATAAAAGGAATTATTCAGGACGGAAAAGAAAATTTAGCGGTAACAGAAAGTTTTGGCCGTACTAAGACTAAGGTGTTGGTTACAGAAGTCTTAAAAGGAAATGAAGATTTATTAAATCAAGTAATTATTTATAGAGAACCATATTATGAGAAAATTATTAAGGGTGTTTTGGGTTATATAGTGGACGAAAATTATGAACCCGCAATTATAAACAATGAATATATTTTATTTTTAAGTAATTATACAGGTGAAAGCCAAGTATATAAAGATGCTTATACTTTAGAATATTGTGAATTAGGAAAGTATCTTGTAAATGAAAATATAAAAAGAATGCGTACGAGTACAGACGCTTACGTTGACGGATTAAGCAATGAGGAATTGAATATAGGACCTGAGAAATCCACGTTTTACAGAAAAATGTATAAAAGTGTAATAGACAAGTATATTTTGGGAAACGACGTTTCTGATGATGAGAAACAAGAGATTGAGAGTAAACCCGAAGAAATAATGAGAGGAGAACCGGAAAAGGAAGAGGGAAGGGAAGAAAAGACCGTAAAAACAATAGGCTTTGACGAATACAAAGCTTTAAACAAGGACGGGCGAGTTCTTCTTCCGATAAGGGATATAGCGGAGCTTTTAGAGTGTAAAATCGAATGGAACGCCGGCACAAAGACCGCGGTGATAAAAAGAAACAATGAAACGATAGAATTTATGATAGGGCAAAAATATTTTCTGCTGAATGGAACCAAATATAATATTGACACGGAAGCGGAAATTTATGAAAATAAAACTTATATTCCAATTAGGAGTATGAGCGAGGCGTTTGGTATAGAAATTAGTTATAATAATATTGATAAAACGATTACTATAAGTTATTAAGGGTAAAGGGAAATAAAAAACGCTGAAGTTGTTTCAGCGTTTTTTTGTTGAAAAAAATCTGAAAATGTATTATTATGAGTTTAAAGGTATATTATATAAAAGAAAGGGTGAAAATTATGTTAAAAACAAAAACGTCAAAAAGCATATGGATTAT
>CANOGI010000219.1 GCA_947565475.1 uncultured Eubacteriaceae bacterium | reverse complement strand
ACTTTAATAAATACACATCTTTCGCACACAGTTTATAAAATGCGTGCGAAAAATGTGTATAAAATAGTTTTTCTTAATTGTGTTTAACTCTATCTCTAACTTCCGCAAGTTTAGCGTTATTAAATCTATCAAGGGTTCCAACAAGATAACCTGTAATCCTTCTTATTCTCTCAAAAGGAATATTACCCTCTTTTCTTCCGCAACAAGGACAAGTATCTCCTATTAACCCGTTAAATCCACAAACAGGGTCTCTATCAACAGGATGATTTATAGAACCGTATCCAATACCTGATTCTTTCATATAGCGTATAATTTTCTCAAACGCGTCAACATTTTTGGTCGTGTCCCCGTCAAGTTCAACATAAGTTATATGTCCGCCATTCGTAAGCTCGTGATAAGGAGCCTCAAGCTCAATTTTCCTAAAAGCGCTTATAGGATAATAAACGGGTATATGAAAACTGTTTGTATAATATTCCCTGTCAGTAATTCCATCAATCTCGCCAAAAAGTTTCTTGTCCATATTCACAAATCTTCCGGAAAGTCCCTCCGCTGGAGTAGCAAGCAAAGAAAAATTAAGCTTTCTTATCTCAGCTTCCCTATCTATTCTTTTTCTCATATGTTTTATTATTTTAAGACCCAGTTTCTGAGCTTCCTCAGATTCTCCGTGATGAAAACCTGTTAAAGCTTTAAGACATTCCGCGAGACCAATAAAACCGACAGATAGCGTGCCATGTTTTAAAACTTCCTCAACCGAATCTTCATAATTGAGTTTTTCGCTGTCAATCCAAACTCCCTGCCCCATAAGAAAAGGATAATTTTTAACCTTTTTGCCACATTGTATTTTAAATCTGTCAAGAAGCTGGTCTATACATAAATCCATTTTTTTATCAAGTTCTTTGAAAAACCATTCAACATTCCCGTCCGAACGTAAAGCGATTCTTGGTAAATTTATTGACGTAAAACTAAGATTTCCCCTGCCGTAAGTTATTTCTTTTGTCTCATCATAAACGTTTCCCATAACTCTCGTTCTACAGCCCATATAAGCGATTTCCGTCTCAGGATGTCCCTCTTTATAATATTTTAGATTAAAAGGAGCGTCCTGAAAAGAAAAATTAGGAAAAAGTCGTTTTGCGCTTACTTTGCAAGCCAGTCTGAACAAATCATAGTTTTCATCGTTTTTGTTATAATTTACTCCCTCTTTCACTCTAAAAATATGTATCGGAAAAATCGGAGTCTCGCTGTTTCCAAGACCTTTCTCAAGAGCGAGCAATATATTTTTAATAACCATTCTGCCCTCTTTTGACGTGTCCATTCCATAATTTACAGAGGAAAACGGAGTCTGAGCACCTGCTCTTGAATGCATGGTATTAAGATTGTGTATAAAAGCTTCCATAGCCTGATAAGTAGCCCTGTCTGTCTTTTTCAAAGCGTTTTTCATTGAAAATTTCTGAATTTTCTGAATTTTTTCAGGGTCAAACCCTTTTTGTATATAAATTTTCAATTCCTCATCAATATAATCTTTGCTTTCAGATATAGAAAATTTAAAACCACTTTCGATAAGTTTCTTCCTTACTTCTTCAGCAAGCTCATCCGAATTCTCATAATCAAAAATAATTTCTAAATCTCTGGCAAAATTATAAATATAATTTTTAACAAAAGTTTTTCTTACGCCGTTCGCTAAAGCGTAGTCAAGATTTACGATACTTTGCCCCCCATGCTGGTCGTTTTGATTTGATTGTACGGCTATGCAAGCGAGAGCGGAATAACTTGAAATATCATTAGGTTCTCTCAGCGCTCCATGCCCTGTTGAAAAACCGCCCTCAAATAGTTTTATTAAATCAATCTGACAGCATGTTGTTGTAAGAGTCAAAAAGTCTAAATCATGGATGTGTATATCACCATCAACGTGAGCCTTGCTATGCTCCGGTTTTAAAATAAACATTTTATAAAACTGTTTCGCGCCTTCAGACCCATATTTAAGCATAGTACCCATTGCCGTATCGCCATTTACATTAGCGTTTTCTCTTTTAATGTCGCTGTCTTTTGAATCACTGAAAGTAATATCCTCATATATCTTCATAAGATTTGTATTCATTTCTCTTATTTTACTTCTCTCGGCTCTATAAAGTATATATGCTTTGGCAACCTTAGCGTGATTTTTTTTAATAAGAGATTCTTCCACTAAGTCTTGAATTTGTTCAACAGATGGAATACCCTTTATTTTATAAATAATATCTTTGACAACCTCGTCAGCGATTTCATGGCAATAGTCATCATTAACATCGCCTACAGCCTTAAAAGATTTTTTAATAGCGTTGATAATTTTATCTTCGTCAAAAGCGACTTTTCTTCCGTCACGCTTAACAATTTCTGTTATAACCATACGGGAAAAATCAACCTTCTCCCTTTCATATTCTCTTTTCTGACTTGTATAAAATTTTTCGTAAGTATGCATCCGTAAAATCCTCCTGACTTGTAACTATCCTATATATTTAGGACATTACCTTATAAAACACTATATTTAGTAATCTGTGAATATAATTTTACTATATATAGTATAATTTGTAAATAGATAAAATCAACTAAAATTTTTATAAATCAATTTTACGTGAAAAAATGCTTGTTATAAATAAAAAAATTTTTAAAAAATTTTTCCTTAAAACGTAAAAATCATAAAAAAAATTTTATTTCCATAAATTTATTGTGCAAAATCCCAAAATTTAAAATTAATAAATTTTAATCAGCGTAGAGAAAAAAGACACACTCACGGTAGACATAATGGTTCTCCTAAGTTTTGCCAAGTAATAAACAGATAAATTCCAGAAAGATCTTCAAAAATCCTTGAAAACTCCCCTTCTTTCCTAAAGCAAGCAAAGCTGGTCACACTTTTTTCAATTTCAATCTTAGAAAAACTTGTATTCTTTTACAATTTTTATTTTTTAGACAGTCTTTTTTAATTTTTCGATTTTTTATAAACGTTTATAGAATCAAAAACTTAGTATCATTTCTTTAAAAAAGTAAAATAAAAAAATAAAAATTAAAAAAATAAAATTAACAAGAGTAAAAAGGATAATATATTTTTTTCCATTGGAATTTTCTGTTTTTATGTAATACTTATAGGAAATAAGACTTGCCATAGAAGCTATAAGAGTACCTAACCCACCTATATTAACACCAATAATTATGTTTTCATAATTATCAGAAATACCAGATAAAAACAAAGCTGCGGGCACGTTACTTATTATTTGACTTAAAGTAGCGGATATGATGACTTCGTTTCCAATAAATACTTCTTTCACAATATTGGAAATTTCAGGTGTTTTTCCTATATTTCCCACAAAAATGAAAAATCCTATAAACGTTAATAAAAGGACATAATCAACCTTCATAAATAATTTTTTGTCAATAAAAAATATCATACATAACACAATAAAAAATAATAGATAATAATCTAAAATTTTTAAAACAGAAAAAACACATAAACAAAATAAAATAAAGTATATGTATAATTTAAAATCTTTATAAGGAAAAATATCATTAAAATAAGACAATTCCTTCAATTTTTCTTTTTTAACAAAAAAACAGAAAAAAATAAGAAGAATAAAAGAAACAATCGCATAAGGAACGGTAATTTTAAAAAATTTAAATATATCCATTTCAGAAATGGAATATAAATATAAATTCTGAGGGTTGCCGATGGGAGTCGCCATACTTCCCAAATTCGCCGCGACAGTTTCAAGAATGACTGTATACAGAATATTTTTTTCAAGTTCAGAAAATTTAAGTGTCATAATTGTAAATGGAACAAATGTTATTAAAGCAACATCATTTG
>CANOGI010000218.1 GCA_947565475.1 uncultured Eubacteriaceae bacterium | reverse complement strand
TTGTAATTGTTATAAAAAATATGTATTGATATATTTTTTTATAACAATTATTGAATTAAAGATTAATTATTATATTATTAGACAATGTGATACATGATTTTAGGATAATGCTGTAAAATTTAGTATGTCATATTGATTTGGTAATTTTACTTTAAAAATTTGTAGTTGTTTTGTAATACCTAAAAAACGTTAGTAAGATGTTTCTGCGTGTCCATAAAGTCGACACGCTTGCAAAAAATGTTGGTATTTCCTGTAATTTTACGAAATCTGCGTGCCAGACGGAGTTTGGTGAGATTTAAGTCTGCAATGCTTTTTGCGATTTTCTAATTATTGGAAAATTAACATTTTTTTAATATTTAGTTTTTTTGACAGTTTGAAACGTTAGTAAGACGTTTGGCTATTATAAACAGGGTAGAGGTTAAATTATTGATTAATTCTGATAAATACAATATGAAATTTTTAAATAATATTAAATAAACTATTGCATTAAGAAAATATTGGTGATATAATTAATTAAAAGAATGTGACATCATGTGAAAGAGTGGGGGCATACCCACTCTTGATTTTTTATATCAAAGATGATTTCCTATTTTTGTTTTTTAAGGAGTTGATTTAATGCAGGTCAAAGATATATTGGTTAAAGTTGAAGAAAAACTTTCGCCTATTATCAATGATAACGGATATGAGCTTGTCGATATTGAGTTTGTCAAAGAGGGTCCTAATAAATATTTAAGAGTATACGCTGACAAAGACGGCGGTATAACCATTGACGATTGTGAGATTATAAGCAGGGCTTTGGAAGCGGAGCTTGAAAAAGATGATTTTATTGAAGAAACTTATATTCTTGAGGTAAGCTCACCCGGAATTGACAGAATTCTTAAAAAGGATTTTGAGTATATAAAATATAGGGGACGACTTGTTGATATTAAGTTATACAAGCCTATTGATAAAGTCAAACAATTTCAAGGAAAGCTTATTGGTCTTGCTGACAATAAAATTGTAATTGAGGAAAGCGGAAAGGAAATTTCATTTGAGAGAAAAGATGTCGCCGTATGCAGGCTTGCGGTTGAGTTTTAAAAAAATATGCTGAAAATAGATTGTTTTTGTGGGATATGGGATTTTTAATAAGCGTGAAATAGAGCGGTGTGAATGAGTGATTTATTTCCGTTTTTATTTATTGAGTGTTTTGGGAGGATTAAAAAATGGATAGTGCAGAGCTTATTGAGGCTTTGAATAGTATTGAAAAAGAAAAAGGTATTGATAAGGAGATTATTTTTGAGGCTATCGAGAATTCTTTGATTTCCGCTTGTAAAAAGAATTTTGGTACTTCTCAGAATATTAAGGTTGATATTAACAGAGAAACGGGTGATGTTAAAGTTTACGCTCAAAAAGAAATAGTTGAGGATGTTTATGACGCGTTTTTGGAAATTTCTCTTGAAGACGCCAGGGAAATTGATCCAGCTTATGAATATGGCGATATTGTTGATATTGAGGTTACTCCTAAAAATTTTGGAAGGATTTCCGCTCAAACGGCGAAGCAAGTTGTTGTCCAAAAGTTCCGTGAGGCTGAGAGGGAAAAACTTTTTAATGAGTATATTACAAAAGAGAGGGAAATTGATACGGGTATAGTTCAAAGAGTTGAGGGAAAAAGAAATGTTATTGTTTCTTTAGGAAAACTTGACGCGGTGCTTCCATATAATGAGCAAATCTCTACGGACGAGTATAAATTTGATGACAGGATAAAGGTTTATATTCTTGAGGTTAAACAGACAACTAAAGGTCCTCAGGTTACTGTAAGCAGGACTCATTATGAGCTTGTAAAAAGATTATTTGAGCTTGAGGTTCCGGAAATTTTTGACGGAACTGTGGAAATTAAGAATATCTCAAGAGAAGCGGGCTCAAGGACAAAAATGGCGGTTTACTCTCAAAATCCAAATGTTGACGCTGTCGGAGCGTGTGTTGGTCCAAATGGTTCGAGGGTAAATGTAATTGTTAACGAGCTAAACGGTGAGAAAATAGATATTATAAATTGGAGCGAGGATATAAAGCAATTTATTTCAGAGGCTCTTAATCCATCGGAAGTTATTGCCGTGGAAATAAGTAAAACCGAGTCAGAACAAAGCGCGAGGGTTGTCGTTCCTGATAATCAGCTTTCCCTTGCTATTGGAAAAGAGGGACAGAACGTTCGTTTGGCAGCCAGGCTGACCGGTTGGAAAATAGATATTAAAAGTGAGTCTCAGGCGAGGCTTACGAATTTTGTGGACTTTTCAAACAGCGATATTTTTATTAATAAAAAAGATATTTCCAATGAAACGGAATTTGATGAAGAATAGGCGGCGATAATAAATGAAACAACGCAAAGTTCCTTTGAGAAAATGCACAGGCTGTCAGGAGATGAAAAATAAAAAAGAGCTTATAAGAGTTGTAAGAGATGATGAGGGAGTGTTTTCTCTTGATTTTTCCGGTAAGAAATCAGGGAGAGGCGCTTATGTATGTCCAGATAGGGAATGTATTGAAAAAGCCGCTAAAAATAAGGGATTTGAAAGGTCTTTTAAATCATCTGTTCCTAAAGGTATTTATGAGGACTTGAAAAGAGAGTTAGATAATTATGGAAAATAAAAAAATTTTATCAATGTTATCTTTATGCCAGCGTGCCGGAAAACTCTCATCAGGAGAGAATACCTGTGAAAAATTAATTAAAAATGGAGACGCTTTAATTATTATAGTTGCCGTTGACGCCTCTGATAATACAAAAGAAAAATTTAAGAACAAAGCTCTTTATTATAAGATTCCGGTTTATTTATTTGGAACAAGAGAAGAGCTTGGAAAAGCTATTGGTAAAGATTTTAGAGCGGTTTTAGCGGTGTGTGATGAAAATTTTGCCGTAAAAATAAAAGAATATTTGAATAATAATAAAATATAAATTTGTAATATTGTTATAATAGATTTTGGAGGTGTTATTTTTGCCGAAAACAAGAGTACATGAATTAGCTAAAACTTTAAATATGGGAAGCAAGGATTTGATTGAAAAGTTAAAACAAATGAACATAGAAGTAAAAAGTCATATGAGCGTATTGACTGATGTAGATGTTAATAAAGTTCTTGACAAATTTTCACCCAAAAAGGAAGCGGAAAATAAGGAAAATAATAATAAAATTATTGAGCATGAGAAGAACAAAGAAGAACTTAAAAATGAGGTTTTAGAGAAAGCGGAAGTTACGAAATCTTTAGATAATAAACAGCCGCAAAAGCAAAAAAAGAAAAAAAAGCAAAATAATGTGAAACAACCGGAAATTGTGGAAGAGTCCAAGGAAAACACTAATATAGAGGACGATATTAAAATTATTCAGCTTCCGTCAAAAGTTACGGTAAAAGAACTTTCAGAAAAGCTTGAGAAAAATTCTACTGAAATTGTTATGGCGTTAATGAAAATCGGAATTATGGCAACAATAAACCAAGAGGTTGAGTTTGAGATAGCCCGTATTATAGCCGAAGGATACGATGTTATAGCTGAGGAAGCCGAGGAAATAGACCTTCTTGAGGAAACATTCAAAGAGGATGACAACGCTGAAGAAGACACGGAGGAGAGACCGCCTGTTGTTGTTGTTATGGGGCACGTTGATCATGGAAAAACTTCTCTTCTTGACGCCATAAGGCATAGTAAAGTAACCGCCAATGAGGCGGGCGGTATAACGCAGCATATTGGAGCGTATACAGTTTCTATAGACGATAAACCTATTACTTTCCTTGATACGCCGGGCCATGAGGCGTTTACGGCTATGCGTATGAGAGGGGCGCAGGTTACGGATGTCGCTATTTTAGTTGTCGCGGCTGACGACGGTGTTATGCCCCAGACAATCGAGGCTATCAAC
>CANOGI010000217.1 GCA_947565475.1 uncultured Eubacteriaceae bacterium | reverse complement strand
ACCAAATTCATTCACTGGAAGATAAGTTACCTCAAAACCTTTGCTCTCAAGATATTCACATGTGTGCAAAACAGCATGATGTTCAATGGAAAGGGTAATAATATGTTTTCCTTTATCTGAATAACTTTCAGCGATTCCCTTTATCGCCCAATTATCAGACTCCGAGCCCCCCGCGGTAAAATAAATCTCATTTTTCTCGGCATTAATAGCTCTCGCCACTTGTTCTCTGCCTTTTTCAACCGCGGTTTTATTTTCCTGAGCAATTTTATATATACTTGACGGATTACCATAGCTTTTTGAAAAATACTCACTCATAGCACTCGCCACTTCTGGTCTTACTCTCGTGGTGGCGGCGTTATCAAAATAAATAATATCATTCATTTAAAAAACATCTCCATTCTGACTTTTTTCAGCGTCAATATATTCATCGACTAAATTTTGTAAAGATATAGAATTAACAACTTCTGACAAACTGTCACTTATTTTTTCCCAAACATTTTTTGTCACACATTTTTTACATGTACCGCTTCCACAGCTAACATTGCCTTTATCTGAAACGCATTCAACAACGTTAAGAGGTCCCTCAAGAACTTTTAAAATGTCGCCCACTGAAATTTCCTCAGCCGTTTTTTCTAAAATATACCCACCTTGTGCTCCTCTTATACTTTTTATAAAGCCGTTTTTTTTAAGAACTGACATAAGCTGTTCAAGATAAGCTTCAGAAATTCCCTGTCTTTCAGCAATACTCTTAATAGAAACACACATTCCTCCGTCGCTGTGCGCCGCAAGGTCAACCATAGCTTTAAGACCATACCTTCCCTTGGTAGACACTTTCATATAATTCACCTCATTCTTTTATATATAAAAGAGATATAATTATTTTTCAATAGCCCTGTTCGATAATCTCTCCAAAGCTACTTTAAAAATCTTTTTATATTGTGTTCTCAAATACGCTCTAATAAGTCTAACAAATATTTTAACGTAAGTTCAACGAAAATTTATAATTAATGGAACTTTTTTCTATCGCAAAAAGCTTCCAAAATGCTCTCCACGCATAAAATTTTAAGGCTCTGCCTCAAACTCCGCAAACTTTTGTGCAAAACTACATTTTACTGTTATCTTTCATCAAACTCACGTTATTCTAAATAAATTATATTAAAACATATAGAAGAATTAGAAAACAAATTCCAATAAATCCTTATACATAAATGAATTATTTTATTGTTTTGCGTTAAAAATTTTGCGAATCGCTATAATTCAAACCAACTTACTTGGTTTTATATAAAATATATCACTATATACAATTAAAGTCAAGTAATTTACTATGATTTCTAAAAAATTTTTTTATCAAAAATATACGAGAAAACTTTATAATACTTATTAAATCTACAATTTCTTACACATAATAAAAAGACGTAAATATTAATTAACTTTACGTCTTTTATAACTTATATTATGAAAATTAATCTATAGAACCTATGTAGACACTATTAAATATAGCTGTCAAGTACCAAAAATAAAAACTTTATAATTTATATAGTCTTAGCTCAAAAACGTAATCGCTATAAGAATTCCGCCACATCAAGCCAAAGACAATAATAATTTAAAAAAATTACAAAACAATCTTATTTTTGCTTCCTCTTGAAAGCTGTTTATAAAGCATCTGAGCCAAACCAATCCCATTACCGCCCTCAGCGGCCTTTTTGCTTGTTTCCTCATCAAGCATATCCTGAAAAATCTTCTCGGCATTACTTTGAGGAATAACACTTCCAGACGTATCAACAGTACTTCTCATTGATTTAAACATCATTTGTAAAAAATATCCCTCAAAAGTTTTACAAGCTGCCATAAGCTCTTTATCCTCAACAGAATCATCCTGAACCTTCTTTTGAAGATTTTGGCTCATAATAAGATTTTTATTAAAATTATTAATTCCCGCTAAATAAGGGCTTGACAATCCAATCATATCACTCACTTAACTCACCCCATACCTCTAAAATATAAAACAAACTATACACATAAACATCATATGCTCAAACATCAAAAAAATCAATATAATACAATTATCTCTTTAGATTGCTTGCCTGCTGAAGCATATCATCAGAAGTTTGAATCGCTTTTGAGTTAAGCTCATAAGCTCGTTGCGCTATAATGAGATTAACCATCTCATTAGCTACATTAACATTGGACATTTCAAGACAATTTTGAATAATACTGCTCACAGTGGTTGTTTCTCCCTCTGATTCTTGAACAGCCTCTCCGGAAGCTGCCGTTACAGTGTAAAAGTTGTTTCCAATAGCTTCAAGACCTTGTACATTCGGAAATTGAACTATATTAAAACGAACTCCCAAATCCTGAGTCTCACCGTCTTCGTCAATATATGTAATATTGCCTAATGAATCAACTGTAACATCAGCCATACTAACATTCTCAGGAAGAGTAATAGGCTCGCCGTCCGTATCTAAAATAGCGTATCCCTCAGAAGTGACAAGAGATAACTCATCTCCGTTAAGACTTAATTTAAAACTTCCGTCTTTTGTATAAACAATATCATCCTCGCCTCTTTCTACAACAAAAAATCCCTCTCCCTGTAAATAAAAATCAAGAGGATTATCTGTTCTCTCAACACTGCCGTTCGTAAATATCCTTGAGCTTACAACAGGTCTTACACCGTGACCAACCTGTAAGTTAACAGGCCTGCCTGTATCGTTTTCATCAAGAGTAGCCCTCGACATAGTTTGATATAATAAGGACTGAAACTCAAGTCTTTCTTTTTTGTATCCTGTTGTATTTACATTGGCGATATTATTTGAAATAGTATCAACATTAAGCTGCTGAGATGTCATACCGGACGCGGCCGTCCATAAAGAACGCATCATAATAAATTACCTCCTTAATTTAGCAAAATGCAAAAAAATCCATAATACTCTCATTCTCAAAAATCTATTAAAACCTTTTATATATTTATTATGTAAATTATTTATATTTACTGTTTTCTTCCAATGTCATTAACCGCTCTATTTAAAGTAGAATCGTGCGTTTGTATCATTTTTTGATTTGCCTCATAGTTTCTTGCTAAAGAAATCATTTTAACCATTTCTTGAACAGAATTCACATTTGACCCCTCAAGCCTATTTTGAATAACGCTTCCCGTAAAATCCTGTTCTTGGCTCTCATCAATAGTCTCATATAAATTGTCGCCGACTTTTCTCAAAGATTCTTTATTAGAAAAATCAACTATCTTGATTTTGTCAACAAACTCGTTATTAGAAAAAATGTTTCCCTGAGCGTCTATACTAATTACCCCATTAGGGATATTAATATTCCCGCCTTCTCCAACAACGTAATTTCCTCCGCTCGTTCTTAAATTATTTTCCGAATCAAGAACAAAAGAACCGTCTCTCGTATATCTCTCAACAGTATCACCGTTTCCATTTGTAACGTTAATAGCGAAAAATCCCTCTCCTGAAATAGCGCAGTCAAGACTCCCGTTTGTTTCCTCAAAAGAACCTGTTGAAAAATCTGTGTACACCTCATCCACAAAGACTCCAAGGCTCATATTGCCAATACCTTGATTAAATTTAATAAGCCTATATTTTGGGTCGTCAAGCCTTTTAGCTAATTCCTCCGAAAAAGAACGCACAACAACGGTATCTTTTTTAAATCCTACCGTATCACTGTTGGCGATATTATTAGAAACAACGTCCATTTTCTGCATTTGAGTCATCATACCCACAGCTGATGTATATAAACCTCTAACCAAAATTAATTACCTCCCTGATTTAGATTTTGAGCCTGTCTCAAACTCTATATATTTGCCTGTTCCTATAGCGACACAAGATACCGAGTCATCAGCCACAAAAGCGTCAATACCAGTTCTCTCTTT
>CANOGI010000216.1 GCA_947565475.1 uncultured Eubacteriaceae bacterium | reverse complement strand
CCTTTACATATTGATGGTACGAAACTCCAATCCATAGAATATAAACTTCCTGTAGCAAGTGCTCAAGTTAAATCAGCCATTTTACTCGCGAGTCTTTTCGCCGATAAACCAACTACAATTATTGAACCTGTAGCGTCAAGAAATCATACGGAAATAATGCTTAATTATTTCGGAGCCAACATCAAAAATGAAAACGGAAAAATTATAAGTTCGCCTGTTAAACAATTATATGGCAAACCTGTTTCTGTTCCATCCGACATTTCTTCCGCCGCCTTCTTTATGGTCGCCGGTCTTATCATACCTAATTCTCATATTATAATAAAAAATGTGGGCGTTAATGAAACAAGAACGGGCATTATTGACGCTCTTAAAAAAATGGGAGGAAATATTAAAGTTCTTAACCAAAATAAGGAAAATGGCGAACCTGTCGCGGATATTGAGGTTACAACCTCAAAACTAAACGCTATAACCTTAGAAGGTTCTATTATTCCTAAAATGATTGATGAAATTCCTGTCTTCGCAGTCGCGGCTCTTTTCGCCGATGGAATAACAAAAATTAAAGACGCCGAGGAACTCAAAGTAAAACAATCTAATCGTATCGCTTTTATGACGGAATAACTTGGAAAGTTGGGAGCGGATATTAAGGAAACAAGCGACGGTATGATTATTAAAGGTAACGCCGTTCTACACGGCACTGAAGTTGAGAGTCACAATGACCATAGAGTCGCTATGAGTTTAGCTATAGCGGCGTTAAAAGCTGATAATAAAACAATAATTAATAACTCGGAAAGCGTGACAATTTCATTTCCATCATTTTACGACTACATCGAAAAACTTTAGAATACAATAATCAATAAAAATCAAACAGAATACAAAAAACATCTGTTTCCCTATATTCTGTTTGATTTTATAGTTAATGAATTTGAAAAAAGCAAAAGAAGACAAGATAAAAAATATTTTTACAAGGTGTCAAAAGCGGTCATACAAAAAAACTATTGCAGCTGGCAGGAGCATAAAAATGATTTTTATCCGCTGAACTTAATTGATTTACAAGTTTATTAACTAGATAATCTCTCGAATTCTTTTTATTAAAAATATTTATATATTCAAGAGAATTTATCATTCACACAGTTTTAATAATTTTCATATACGCTTTAGATAATTATTGACTTTTTTATACGCAATGTGGTAACATTTACTAAAGAAATTATATTAAATAAAATTATAGCAAAGAAAGGTGAAAACAATGACTAAAGAAATACCTTATAAAATATATCTTGAGGAAAACGAAATGCCAAAACAATGGTATAATGTACGCGCTGATATGAAAAATAAGCCGGCTCCTCTCTTAAACCCTGGAACATTAAAGCCTATGACAGCGGATGAGTTAGAAATTGTTTTTTGTAAAGAACTTGTAGAACAGGAATTGAATGATACAGACGCTTTTTTTGATATTCCCGAGGAAATCTTAAAATTTTATAAAATGTATCGTCCATCACCGCTTGTTCGGGCATATTGTCTTGAAGAAAAACTAAAGACTCCCGCGAAAATTTACTATAAATTTGAGGGTAATAACACAAGCGGAAGTCATAAATTAAATTCAGCGATAGCTCAGGCGTATTACGCTAAAAAGCAGGGATTAAAAGGAGTCACCACCGAAACCGGAGCGGGACAATGGGGAACCGCTCTCTCTATGGCGTGCTCATATTTTGAGCTTGATTGCAAAGTGTATATGGTAAAAGTATCTTATGAGCAAAAACCTTTTAGACGTGAGGTTATGCGTACTTACGGAGCAAGCGTCACTCCCTCACCCTCTAATCATACAGCTGTAGGAAGAAAAATTTTAGAAGAGCATCCAAACACAGACGGAAGCTTAGGATGCGCAATTTCCGAAGCCGTTGAGGTCGCTACCACAAACGACGGTTATCGTTATGTTTTGGGCAGTGTATTAAATCAAGTGCTTTTACACCAATCCGTAATTGGACTTGAGACAAAAGCCGCTATGGATAAATATGGAATAAAACCCGATATTATAATCGGTTGCGCCGGCGGAGGTTCAAATCTTGGCGGACTTATCTCTCCATTTATGGGGGAAAATTTAAAAGGCTTGGCCAATTATGATTTTATCGCTGTAGAGCCGGCTTCATGTCCAAGTTTCACAAGAGGTAAATTCGCTTATGATTTTTGCGACACTGGTATGGTTTGTCCTCTCTCAAAAATGTATACATTGGGAAGTAATTTTATTCCATCGGCAAATCATGCGGGCGGTTTACGTTATCATGGTATGAGCTCAACTCTTTCACAACTTTATCATGACGGTTTTCTAAAAGCTGTCGCCGTAGAACAAACGTCAGTGTTTGACGCTGCGCAAAAATTCGCGAGAGTAGAGGGCATTTTACCTGCCCCCGAAAGTAGCCACGCCATTAAAGTCGCTATTGATGAAGCTTTAAAATGTAAAGAAACCGGAGAAGAAAAAACCATACTCTTTGGACTTACAGGAACAGGCTATTTTGATTTAATGGCATATAAAAAATTTAAT
The DNA here is from genome assembly GCA_947565475.1 of uncultured Eubacteriaceae bacterium. Taxonomy (GTDB): domain Bacteria; phylum Bacillota; class Clostridia; order Lachnospirales; family CAG-274; genus MGBC114079. The sequence goes on along the minus strand of CANOGI010000216.1, from coordinate 1,382 downwards.
GATGAAGAAATGTCAGACTATATTCCCACAGATGATGATTTACAGAAAAGTTTTGAAAAATTGCCTAAATTGTCATAAATAATTAAAAAAATCTTTGTTTTTTTTACATCGTATATAAAAAGTTAAATATACGCAAAAATGAATCAAGCGGGAGCTCTCTTTTCTTTAGCTCCCGCTTAAACTCATAAAATAATGAAAAATCCTTACTTACAAATTTCCATTACATATCTGAACGAAAAATAAACTGTAAATAGTATTCTTTTTTCATAGTTTTAAAGCTTTTTCAAAGATAAAAAGCGTTTTTATTTCTATAAAATTTATTTTTTCAAGGCTTTAATAACTTTCAAAAAGTTTTTTCGGATACATAAGTAATTAAAAATTTATACAATATTTGCACATTTTTTTTAGATTTTCACAAAATGTATAAGCTTATGTACTTTTACTCATCAGAGTTATTTTTTTTAGAAAGAACCTCTATTTTTGAGATTGAAACCTCATAGGCTGTTTTTTCAGCTAAATCACCATTTTCAAGCTTTTTTTGATATATTCTGCTTTGCATTCTTCCTGAGATCAATAAGTTTTCTCCAACATTTAATTTATTAGCGAATATAGCATTTCTTCCCCATGATATGCATGGTATATAATCAGATTTATTATAGGCTCGATTCACAGCGAGAAGAATATCCGTAATTTCTCTTCCAAAAGGAGTTGTTCTATATATAGGTTTTTTACATATATAACCATTTAAAGTAACTTGATTTGGATTTTTATTTTGAATTTCTGATAATTGCTTTATATCACGTACAAAAACAGTCAAAATAAGTTTGTTTTTATTATCGGAAAAACCATTATATGAACGAATTTGACCTAAAATCTCAACAAAGTTTCCCTGCTGTAAAATATTTGAATTTATAAGTCTTTCTGATATTGTCACAGGAAGTATATCAACAGAATCACTTAAACGATTGGTCTCTATAAAAAAAGTATAAAAACCTTCCCCATACACCTCGTGATCAAACTTGCACTCGGAAAGTATTTTTCCTCTCAAATTAATTATATTGTTATCTTTTAATTCATACTGCATATTATTTTGCTCCTTCCGAAGTTTATTTTTCGAAAATACCGGCTTAAAATCTTAAAAATAATTTTATTTTCAAATCAGTCCGGTGCTTTCTTCAATTTATCTTTTCTCTTATAAGTTATTCCGAAAGAAATGTTTTTATTACTATAAATTTCATAAAATACTTCACATATATATAAAATCTGTATCCCTCATAACAAATACTATAATAAGCAATATATAATTTTCTATTATAGGCAAACTAATTTAATATAAATTGATAAAAAAGTTTATTTTACTATCGTATATTATAGTATATTAT
>CANOGI010000215.1 GCA_947565475.1 uncultured Eubacteriaceae bacterium | reverse complement strand
CTACTATAATAAGATTTCCATCTTTATCCTTTTTGAACACATTTAAACAAGGAGGCTCGTCTATTTCATTTATAATAACGCTTTTGCTTTTAAATTTTTGTCGCCAAAATGAATTTTTCTCGATAAATGGAATAAATTTACTGCCGTTGTCTTTATCGCAAAATATAAGCCCTATATCTTGAGTAAGTGTTATATTTTCAGAAAATATAATTTTTTTTGATTTTATAACATTAAAATATTTCGCGGCAATAAGGCAAGCTCCATAAGACAATATATTTTTAGGATTTTTATAAATAACGGACCGACTCTCTCCAAAAATATCGACAACAACCTGTTTTATCCAATTCATCTCAAATCCGCCCCCGCAACAAATCACCTTATCTATATTAAAGCCCATTTTACCCGAGTTATCATCTTCCATTTTCTCAAAAATATCCTCAAGAAATTTGTAAAAACTTCCTTTAAACTCAAGAGTAATATTTTCAATATCATATTTTTCTATAGTTTTTTGAAAAGGCGGATATACAAAATTAAAATAAAGCTTTATTCCTTTCTTGCTTTTAAAAATTAGATTTTTATACTGATATACAAAAGCCTCAAGCTGTAATTTATGAAATTTTGAAATATTAGATTCCTTTGTGTTTTCTTTAAAATAGCCCTCAAAAATATCGTATACTTTTTTTTCAATAATGGACGTACTGATATTTTTTTCTCCAAAAGCAGAAACAATATTGACAGCAATTTCATTTTCACTTTCAAAAATATTATAAAACCCACATCTTATTTCTCTGCTTCCAAAATCAAGTGTAATAATTTTAGAAGGAATTTTTTCCTCTTCAAAACAATATTTGTTTAAAATGCATTCTTTTTCAGAAAAAAAACCTATAAGTTTATCATAGTATCCCGCTTCGGAAAAAGCCCTTAAAAATTCTTCCTCACCATCTTCACTCAAATAGGGGACAGAAACGGAAATTCCTATTATTTCAGCGTTAGGATTTATATTTTTTATATTTCCGATAACTTCCTTTATAAATAAACTTAAAATAAAAGAATGGGTAAAAACATTTTTACCAACAGTATAAGAATTTTTTTTACCCAATTTCAAAATAAGATTATCAAAAGTGATAGAATCTGAAAGTGGCTTATTCATAAGCGCGTATTCTCCAAAAACCCATTCGCCCGTATCATTAATATACTGAACTACCGTAGGCACAGAGGCCTTTCCATAGCCGCCGCTTATATCAAGCTGTTCAACCTTATTTGTGTTAAAATCAAAAAAAGACAACGCCGTATCACTGTTTCCAATGTCAAGACCAATAATAAATTTTGTCTCATCAAAATTTTCCTCGTATTTATAATTCTCATTAAAATACATATGTAACTCCTTCTTAATAACCGAATAACCCTTTTGCCGTTCTCATTTTCTCAATGATTTTAACGCCAAAAGGACAATTACTTTCACATCGTCCGCACTCTACACACTCTCCCGCATGATGCTCAAGCAATTTGTAATGATTTGCCACAGTTTCAGGAATTTCTCCCTGAGCTAATGATAAGTTAAGATATTTATTAACATCGGCTACATTGATACCAACAGAACAAGGCGCGCAATGACCGCAATACATGCAATTCCCCTGAAATTTAAATTTTTCCATTCTTGATAGTACAAGAGAATAATCCCTGTCTTCCTTTGCCGAGCCAAAATAAGATGCCGCTTTTTCCATTTCCTCTATAGAACGGCAGCCCGCCATTACAGAAACCACACCTGGTCTTGTGAGGCAATACTCAATACATTGATACTCATTAAAAGCGACACCAAAAGGAGAAAGACTCGCATTAAGCATATCTCCGCCTCCAAACGTTTTCATAACGTCTATAGCTACGCCCTCCCTCTCACATAGCTCGTAAAGTTCCCGCCTATCCGGGTCAATATTTATAAGCTGTTTTTTATAATTTTCAGGATTCCATAACTGCTCAACATCCTCATTAGGCGGCTGCATATCATACGCTGCATTTACAGAAAACATAAGTACATCAATATAACCGGTTTTAATCGCCATTTTAGCGACAAGCGGATTATGCGAGCTTAAACCTATCGATTTAATTACTCCATTTTCTTTTAATTCAAGGCAATATTTTATAATATCCCCCTCAAACACATTTTTAAAATCATCACCATTGTCAATATAATGTATCATACCTATATCAATATAATCCGTGCCAAGTCTTTTAAGCTGGTCTTCAAAAGACACTTTTGTCTTTTTCAAATCTCTTGTTCTCAAATATTGTCCATCTTCCCACACAGAGCATATATGACCCTGCAATACTATTTTATCTCGTCTTCCTTTAATGGCGTACCCCATGTTATCTCTAAATTGAGGATTAGGAGTATACATATCAATAAAATTAATACCTAACTCAAAGGCCTTGTCTATCATAGCTTTATGTTCATCTTTATTTTTACCCATAAAGCCCTCGCAGCCAAGTGCGATCTCACTCACTTCTATATTATCGCATCTTTTTAATACTCTGTATCTCATAAAATCATTCCCCTCAACTTTGTAATCTAAAAATATAATAATTATAAAAAAATATTCTCATTTTAAGTGTATTTTATTTTTATGTCTCGCGTACTTTTAATTCTTAGACACATATCAATTAGCAAATAACGGCAAAACTATTTTGCCGCTATAACGTTAGCTCTTAAAATAACATAATTTTTATTTTTATATCCACTGTTTACAAGCTTAATAATCTCACCTTTTTTAAAATCATTATTTTTCTCCGCCATAATAACCTCATGTTCTTTACCGTTAAAAATATCATGCGGCTTCGGGGCAATAATCTCAACTCCCACAACCGATAAAACTTGCTTTAACTCACCAAAAACAAAATCTATATTTTGTACAAATGCCTCAATATATAAATTCTGAGAATTTCTCATTCTTGAAACAGAATAATTCATAATTTCCTCAAATGTACTGATTTCAAATAAAATACAATCCTTTTGAAGCTCTAAAATCAATTTTCTCGTTTTTTTACAAACATTTCCGTATTTATCTATTAACATATTAATTTCAAAAAAAATCTCATTAACGGTCTCGTCTAAATTCCCATCATATTTTTCAAACAACATAAAAATTCTATCATATTTTTCATTTTTGGAAATCTCAGAAATTAAAACATCCGCTTTTTGTAAAAATTCAAAAACATTTTCTTGAATATTTTGAATTTTTATGTCAACCGTCTCAGAGATACCTGAAATAATGTCATAAAAACTTGTTTTGGAATAGTTATCAGCATTAATCTTCCAATCATCATATAAAAATTGAAATTTAGAAATAATTTTCTCTCCAAAAAAAGAAATCTCATTTATGTCGGTTTTAATTCTTTCTATATCTCTTATTTCCTCAGAATACTCTTTTAACATAGAAATAAAATCAGAATTGCAATATTCAAAACGCTTTTTAAAATTTTCTGATTTTCTCTCAGCCCTTTTCAAACAAAAAAGTATTTTATTTTTAAAATCCTCATCATATTTCTCTATAAATCGCTCATATACAACAGTTTCTTTAAACCCCTTTTCCATCTCGTCAATCTGTTTTGAAAGATGCTGGTACCCCTCTCTTAAATTCATAAGAACAGACTGAACAATTAATTCCTCTTCCGTATATCTAAGCTTTCTTTCAAGTACATTCGCCTGAACTTTTATAATAACAGATAATGCCTCCATTTCTTGTTTTAAAGCCTCATAATAAATATTAGCCATTTTTCTGGAAGCAATATCATTAAGACGAATAAAACAATTCTTTACAGAAAAAAAATATAATTTGTAAATGTTTTCAAAATAATTTTCAATATTAAAATTATTAAACTCACGACTCATTTTTTCATATATCAAAATTATATCTTTTGAGAATAATTTAAA
>CANOGI010000214.1 GCA_947565475.1 uncultured Eubacteriaceae bacterium | reverse complement strand
AAAGGGGAGTTTTTATTTTATTTCTTTTTCCAATACATATGTTAATAACAACATAAAATATTATACCGAAAGAAATACCTATAATTAAACTCTTTGTTATAGGTATTATAAATAAAGTGAAAAAAGCAGGCACGGCATCAGCAACATCCTCAAAATTAATATATTTTATAACGTTTATCATTATTACTCCAGCCATAATTAAAGTAGTAGCTGTAGCGGAAGATGGAATAATTGAGACAAAAGGGGAGAAAAATACGGAAATTAAAAATAAAACTCCCGTAACAACAGCTGTAAGCCCTGTTCGTCCTCCCTCAACGACGCCAGTTGTACTCTCAACGTAAGTGGAAATTGTACTGGAACCAACCAAAGCTCCAATACATGTACTCACAGAATCAATCTCAAGAATTCTTGGCGTTTTTTTGGTGACATTGCCTTTATCATTGCTTATCCTTATAAAGTTTTTTGTGGCGATAAAAGTGCTCATAGTTTCAAAAATATCCATTATACAGATGGAAAAAACAAGTATAATAATTGTTGTGAGAGAAAATATTCCTTTTGAAAAGCTTGTTGTATCAATTAAAGCTGAAAAATCAAGACTGAAAAATGTTTTTGACAAGTCAAGGGAGTATTCAAATTTTTCAAATTCAATAGTCTTTATCAGACCGAGTGGAAGCGCGAGAATAATACACAAAATTTTTCCTACAAAAATCGCTCCGTGAACTCCTTTTTTTATTAAAATAACAATTAAAACAATTCCCACAAGAGTTAAAAGAGCGTCTCTTGTGTATATATTTTGAAAATCAACAATATTGAATAAACTGATTTTAGAATTCTCATCAATGTGTATGATATGGGCTTTCTCAAGTCCCGTATATGCTATAAACAGACCTATTCCCGCTGTAACAGCGAATTTTATGTTGTTTGGAATCGCTCTGTGCAATTTTTCCTCAAGTCCACAAACAGATAATATAAGAAAGCATATTCCGGCTATAAAAATAATAGCCAAAGCCTGATTAAACGTATAGCCAAAATTTACACAGACAGTATAAGTGACAAACGTTCCTACCGCAAGACTCGGACCTTGAGCGAATGGAACGTTTATGAAAATACCAATTAGGAGGGTTCCTATACCAGCGGCTATAAATGACGCCGCCGTTAAAATGACCAACATTCCGTTTACGGTTACTCCGTCATAAATAATTTTGTTTCCCACAAGCTCTCCATTAGCGCCTATAGCATCGGGAAAAATTCCAATAAGAATTTCAGGAACCAAAAGAACAAGATAAATTACTGTAAAGTAATTTGTAATTCCAGCTATAATTTCATTTTTTACGGTGGAGTTTTGTTCAGATACGCGAAAATATTTTTTTAAAATTTCAACCATAAAATAATAAACCTTTCTCTAAAATAAGAAATTTTAAAATTAATAATAATACATATTTTAAAAATTTAAAAGTATAAGAACGATTATACCTAATATAATCCTATATACCCCAAAAACTTTGAAATCATGTTTCTTAATATAGCTCATTAAAAATTTTATTACAAATACGGAAACTAAAAGCGCGACAAGAGTTCCTATTGACATTATACATACTTCTCCGCCGGAAAAAACACCGCCGTCTAATATGTATTTTAAAAGTTTTAAAGCGCTCATACCAATCATAACAGGTATCGCTAAATAAAAAGTAAATTCCGCCGCGGCAACTCTTGAAACTCCTATTACAAGAGCGCCAATAATTGTGGCGCCTGAACGAGAGGTTCCTGGAATTATTGACAAAACTTGAAATAAGCCTATAAAAAGAGCCGTTAAATATGTCATATCATCTACTGTTTTGATTTTAGGAGTACGTCTTTTATTCCATATTTCAATAATAATAAAGGCAAAACCATAAAAAATAAGAGCCGCCGCTATAACGGTAGGTGTTCCTAAATGTTGTTCTATATAATCATCGAATAAAATTGTTACTATGGCACCGGGAATACAGGCGACAACAACTTTAAACCACATACTGAACACATCTTTTTTTATAATTGGCTTAGTTTTATCCTTTGTCTGAAATGGAAATATTTTTTCCCAAAAAAGAATCACAACAGCTAAAATCGCTCCGAGCTGAATTACGTAAATAAACATATCTTTAAACTCAGGAGTCATTTTTATATTTAAATACTCATCAACAAGTAGCATATGTCCTGTACTGCTTATTGGGAGCCATTCTGTAATTCCCTCAACAATTCCTAAAAAAATAACTTTTAAAATCTCAAAAATACTTAACATAGTTTATTTAATTCCTCCTAATAAAATTTTTCGGTATATAACCAAATTTCTGAAATGTTTTTTATAAAATATACCTGAAAATCCTTAATTTGGCTCTTATAACTTATATTATATTTTACATAGTAAAAGCGATTTTGAATAGTTAATAAAAGTATTTTTATCATATATCTAAAAGTTATCATAAGTGTATTTTTTATAAAATAAAAATATATTTCTTGCAATTTTCTCTATATCTTGTTATAGTATATCTTATGAGCGTCTTAATTATGAGCCTCTTTTTTAGTATAAATCAATATCTTTTAACTCAATAAAATATAACAGAGTGGCTCGCCATATTTGTAAAATATTTTTATTCACTATAAAATTTGGTCTTATAATTATATAAATTAACTTTTATTTATACAGGAAAGGAAATATTAATGTCAAATTTAACTTTTGAAGAAATGAATTTATCCTATGAGATTATTAATGCCGTAAAAGATATGGGATTTGAGGAAGCGACACCTATTCAGTCACAAGCGATAGAAAAAGTGATGATGGGAAAAGATATAATTGGACAGTCGCAAACAGGAACAGGCAAAACAGCGGCTTTTGGAATCCCTTGTATTGAAATGATAAATCCTGATGACAAACGTCTTCAAGCCGTAATATTATCGCCTACAAGAGAACTCGCTATTCAAATATGTGAAGAGTTTAGGAAACTTTTAAAATATAAGGATAATATCAAAACTTTGCCTATATATGGAGGTCAGCCTATAGACAGACAGATATTCGCTCTTAAAAAAGGCATACAAGTAATTGTGGGCACTCCTGGCAGAATAATGGACCATATGAGAAGGCATACATTAAAAATGGACAGCGTTAAATTAGTCGTTCTTGATGAGGCTGATGAAATGCTTGATATGGGATTTCGTGAGGATATTGAAACTATTCTTGAAAAAATGCCCGAAGAAAGACAAACTGTTTTATTTTCAGCAACTATGCCTCCCGAGATAATTGAAATTACAAAAAAATTTCAAAAAAGTCCAGAACATATAAAGGTAGCGAGAAAAGAGCTTACTGTTCCTAATATTGAGCAGACTTATTTTGAAATTAAGGAAAAAACAAAACTTGAGGCGACTTCAAGAATTATAGATATGTATAATCCTGAGCTTTCGATAATATTTTGCAATACTAAAAAAAGGGTTGATGACCTTGTTGAGCAATTACAGGGAAGGGGTTATTTCGCTGAGGGGCTTCATGGGGACTTAAAACAAATTCAACGTGACACTGTAATGAAAAAGTTCAGGAACAGAACTATAGAGATACTGGTGGCTACAGACGTAGCGGCGAGGGGAATTGATGTTGACGATGTTGACATAGTAATAAATTATGACCTTCCGCAAGATGAGGAATATTATGTTCATAGAATAGGACGTACAGGTCGAGCTGGAAAAACAGGCAAAGCTTTTAGTTTTGTTGTTGGGCGCGAGATATACAAACTTCGTGATATAATGAAATTTACAAAAGCCAAAATTCACTTAGGAAAACTTCCATCCTTGACTGATATAGAAGAAGCGAAGACAAATTCTTTTATAGAAAAAATTAAAGGGGTAATAGAGGAAAATCACCTTTCAAAATATATAAATCTTGTTGAGAAAATGATGAATGAGGATATATC